>JAVZGQ010000013.1:0-5950 GCA_038998585.1 Candidatus Aenigmatarchaeota archaeon | reverse complement strand
TAACAATTTCATTTGGTTTTATTTCTTCTCCTACCATGTTTTTATCCCCTCTTACCCCCTAACTATTCAGAAGATTGTTTACTAGGTAGCCTAGGAGCTATGCTAGGGCTAGCTTCTTTCAAAACTTCTTCAGCAAAAATTTTTCCTAAACAAGTATAGCACACGAAACCTTCTTTTTTCCTATTTTCAAAAAAGATTTTCAACTTTCTTATTTTCAAACTCTCTTCTATTTCTTCATCAGTTTTTAGCTTACTTGGGTCGTAATACTTCACATGGCCTCCACAAAGCATGCAAACAATCGGAATTTTTCCAGCAATATTTTATCACCCTCTCTCTAGCACTGGTACTATGAATTTTTCCAAAATTTAAATCTAGCATTTTATCGTGTCTGGTAAAAAACTAGATTTAAATTTGAGATTAGCAGAAGTACGACTCGATGGAATATGGTGAGATCGCAAACTTACAGGCAAAAGAAATATGAAATAAAAATAGATGCGGATGTAATAAGAAGTAGATTTGCAGGACTTAAACCAATAATGGTTGAGCAAACTGCAGCAAAATTCACGGATTTGGCAGCTAATGAAACTAATGTTAAAGCAGTAATTGAGCCTTTAGGAATTCCAACAATTCAAATTCCTTTCTATTTGAATTATGCAAGAGAGCTTTATTCTCTAACTCAAAGATTTTCTGGAAAGACTTTGGAAAATGAAGCAAAACTTTTAGGAGCAAAATGGAAATCAAGAGGATTAGCAGAAGATACTTTAATAAAAATAGCAGCTCAGTTTGGAATAACATTAACTCCTCCATTGTAAGCAAATTCATTTTTTCAGAAAATCTTTAGAAGTGGTTAAAATATGAAATGGAAAAGTCTACTGCAAAGAATAAAAGAATTTTTCAGTTTGGATGAATGGGAAGAAGAAATTTCTTTAATATTACTTGGATTGGGTGGAATAATAGGCCTTCTTTTCCAACAGAAAGAAATTTCAATGTTTTGTTTTGGTGTTTTAGCAGGATACTTGACAAAAGGCCATGTTGAATATAGAAGAGAACATTAATGGAAAGGAAAGAAAATGGTAAGGAAAAGAGGGAAAGCTAAAAGAAGTTATGGAATTAAAAGAGCTAAGAGACAAAGGATTAAGCTAGATCCAAGAACAATTTCTTTGCGATTTAAAGAAAAAATTGAGCCGATGGCTTTAGATTTAAGCATGTGGCTTGTTGTTTTGGATGAATTGGAAAAAAGAGTTATGAACTTATGCCAAGCTCAAGGCATACCAACTCAAGAGCTAGTAAACTACTTTGCTTATTCTAAAAAACAGTTCAAAACTTTAAACAGATTTGAAGCTTTGACAAGATGGATCAAGATTCAAGAAACTTTAGCTGAATTTATTATAAGAGGAATAAGAGAAACAAAAGGAAAGGAGATAATACCTTTATTGGAGCAGCTTTTGGAAGACAAAAGATTATTCTTTGATACAGGAGAAATACAACTAATCCACGATTACCTGAGATTTATGTTTAAAGCTTACGTTATCATACCAATACCCTTTTATTGCGAACTAAGGCCAAGGAACTTTGTTATTTTTTCTACAGCAACAAGACCATTAACATCCAGAACTCTTAGCTTAAAACCAAGAGCATCTGTAAGTGTTGGTGAATATACTTTGCCCTTAACTTCAAGAAGTTTTCAGTTAAACTTGGTTAACAAAATTTCTTCAGAAGTTTTGTATTTGTTAACTACTATTTACAAAAGAGTTTTTGATCTACATCCTATTACAGCTCTTATGCTTGATTACAGGATTTCAAGTTATAAGTATTTTGAAGCACTTATGGAGCCAAAAGTTTATTTAGAATTCTTAAAAGGAATTCTAGCTTTGACTTCTAGGGCAATTGAAGTAAAACCAAAAATAATCTTGCAGTTGCTTAATTACATTAAACCTTTACCAATTAGAACTTTTAATCTTAAACCAAAAATTTCTTTCCTGCTTTTGTCTTACCCACTTTTAACTTTGCCAGCTCTACAGGAATTACACCCTACACCAGAAATTATTCCAACTGCAAAACCTCTAACACCAGAAAGAACCCTTACAACTCTTAAACCGAAAGTAAGCATGGAATTTAGCTACAATGTTGGCGGTAGTTAGGATGTGGTGAATGAATATGGAAAATTTGGAATTGAAACCAAAGGTTGAGCTAATAATTCAAGTCAGAGACAAGAATGGTAACATTTTAAGCCAGATTAAGAAAGAAAACGATCCATTGACAAGATGGGCTTTAAGATTTCTTTATGCCAAAATAAGTGGCAGCAATCATACTGTTAAAGCTGAAGATGGAGCAATGAGAACTTTCAGGTGGGATTATAGCAGCAACAAATGGGCTTACAAGATTGCAATTGGTCTAGACCCTACTGCCACGAGCTTTGAGGATTTCAAGCTTTATGCTAAGGAAAGGGAAACTACTTCCTTAACAGTTTCCAGTTATGTTGAAAGTAACTCTTCTGGTCAGTTTGACATAAAGTACGATTTTCTCATTGAGACTGACAAAACTTTCTATGAATTTGCTTTGTTCGGCTATGCTTGGGATGGCAGCACTTCTTATCCTTTTTGTGTTTCTCGTGATGTTGTAACTGCTGGAGTTTCGGTTCCAGCAAACAGCTATTTAACTGTTATTTATCGTGTGATGCTCGGGACGGTGTAGAATATGGTAGAGTATGAAATAATTTGCAATTGCGGAAATAGAATAAGTTATTCGAGCGAAGTGCCAGAGGAAAAACTGATAACTTGCGGCAATTGCCTGAAGCAAATTAAGATTTTAAATTATTCGAATAAAATCGAGGTGCATTTCCTTTGATATCGAGAGGCGAGAATATGCCAAAATCAAAGCAAAGTTTTGCAACTAAGAGAGTAGGAAGGTTTATTCGCAAGAATATACCAGAAATCCAAGCCAAAAGACTGAATGCGAGACTGGACGAAATGGCAACTCAATTAGAGTGGTGGCTTTTGATTCTTGATAATTTGGAAAAAGATACTTTAGCGGTTTTACAAGCCAATAATATTCCAGCAGAGCAAGTTGAGTTTTACTTTGCTTATGCTAAAAAGCAGTTGAATAGAGTGAAAAAATTTGATTTCGAAACTTTGTTCAAAGAGCTTTGGATTAACATAGAAACTTTTATTAAACGTCAGCTATCAGAACAGAAATTGATTGAAATAAGAGATATGATTAAACAAAATTTTCAAGGAGTCCTATCAACATATCCAGCTTTGTTTGATATAACAGATTTTGATTGGTGTAGCTTTTGGTTGTGATAGTATGATAGAATTGCCAATAAAAGTTAAAAAGGGAGATAAAGTTTCAAGCAGTGAATGGAATAAAATGGTAGATATTTTATCCTTAGTGAGATTAATCCAGATAGGAAAAGTTATCGATATTGACACAAGCTCTGTTGGATTAAAACAAGGGATTGTTAATTTCCCAAAACCATTTCAAACATTACCAATAGTTGTGCTAACCTTAGAAAATATTGATGAAAGGGTTATCCCGAAAGCTGCTTGGGTTTCTGAAGTTTCGACATTAAGTTTCAAATGGAATTTATCCGTTACAGCTCCTAGGCCAGGGACTAAATGCAATTTGAATTGGGTGGCGATAGAATGAAAAAGTGTTTGAATTGCAAGGCGATATTTGATGATGAAGCTGAGATATGCAGCATTTGTGGTAGTATTGAATTTGAAAAGGTGAGTTAAATGGAAGAAGAGCCTGAATGGCTAAAAGAAGCGATAGAAAAGTACAAAGCCAAGCTTGACTTTGTTGCTTTGGAGTTCAAACTAAGAGAAAAGAAAGAAGATATGGATAAGAAAAGCATTATAGCTCAGGTTGAGCTCGATAATTTACAAAAGCTTGTGAGAAATGTTTTAGCTAGATTTGGGGTTTTGTCAGATTGGAATGCAGCTTACATTAGTTATGGTGAAGAGTTGATGGTTATTAAAAAGAGATTTCATCCAACAGTTTGGAAGTGGGTAGTTGATTACTATCGTGAGCTTAAAATTCTTGCTCAGAAATGGGCAAACAGAGGACTAAGAAAGGATGTTATGATTGAGATTTCAAAAGTTGTTGGAACTCCTGAAATTGAAAGGTTTTTACAATGAGAAGTTGATTGGGATGGTGAGAGAAGGAAGATTGAGAGAGAAAAAATATGAAATTAAATTCGATCCAGACATAGTTAAACAAAGATTTGAGGGATTGAAAGATATTAGCATAGAACAGGAAAAACAACATTTGGTAAATTTAGCAGAAATAGAAGATATTATTAAAAAACAAATACTTGAACCAAAAGGACTTTCAACTTTGCAGATAAAGGATTACCTTTTATTCGCACGCTCCATTTACGGATTAACACAAAAAATTTCAAGTGGTTTTAGTGGCGAAACTCTTAGGAAAGAAGAGTTGGCAAAAAGATTATTGTTTGTTACAAGAGGGTTAGATGATGAGATTTTAAAAGAAATTTCAAGGAATTTCGGAATAGATCCTTTACCTCTCCCCAAACCTCCTTTTGTACCAGAATACAGAGGTTTGATAGTTAATGACTATTACTGATGGTGGTGAATATGCCTAGAGATATAAGATTGTCTGGATTTAGCTTAACACAATATGGTTTAAGAAAAAAGAAGTTAGTGGAAACGATTTTACAAAAGGGTTTGATAGGATTAACCGCAAAAGGCACTAAACAAATTCTCTTATTAGGCGTGAATGGTTCATATGTGGAAAGAGTTATAGTTTACGATGTTTTAACAGATAATATAATAACAGACTTTACAAGCACAATAGTAAACAATTTTTGGACCTTTAGAAAGTTGAGTTTTAGTCCTGTTGGTAGTTTTGTTTTGTTGAAAGGTATTTATTTCAAATATGATGTTGCTTCAAAAACTTACTCTGTTATTTCTTTACCCTATCCAGACGACACTTACTCAGTTCAATTTACCAAATGGTTGGATAATAGCTTCATAAACTGCTGTCGTCAACATATAATTGAATTCAATTTAAATGGCGCTCAACTAAGAAAAATAGATTTACCTTTTGATGTTTCTAAATACATAGAATATCAAGATAAGATTTACTTCTATAGAGATGGGTATAATAAAATTTACGAGTTCGATATTCCAAGCTTTACTTACAGAGAAATAACAATACCTTTCAATCTTTTTTCTAATCTAGGTAATGCTCTAAGCAGAATTAAAGATACAAATTATTTGCATATTTGGGATAATTCAGGAAAAAAATTGTACAAATTAGATTTAACAAATAACACAACAATATTAGTTAAAAATTTTGCAGGTTATGATTTTATTTCACCTGGTTGTTCAGATACTTGGTTTAGCAATGATGGTAAAATACTCATAATGTGCATTCCTGATATAGTTAATAGATATTACAGAGAATTATGGTTCTACAATACAGAGGATGATACACTAAATAGGCTAAGCTTTGCTCAATATCCATCTATGGTCTTGGAGGATAAAGATACAAGAAAATTTGTAATAGTAGATGTGCCAAAAGGCTATATTACCTTTGTTTATGATTACTTACGAGATAAGGTTGTAAGTGTTATTTGTAATTATCCTTGGTACCCCTTTTATACAGATGGTGAGTTAACAATAACATTGTGATGGTATGAGTTTGCAAACATATAAATCAAGGTTTAGTGGTGATATAATAAAAGCTTTAGTAAGAGCAGCAAGTGAATTACAAGAAAGTTTTTTCATCTTGTCTATAGATTTCGATGTAAATACTTGTGAAAATGTTTACACTGTAGAAGCTAGTGAAGAGTTTCATTCAAAAGCTACTAGTTATTTATAAAAATCGTTTATTTTTTTGAAAACCTGTTAATGCGCACACAGTAACAAAAACTAAAACCAAAAATTTATTCAACACACTATTTGTTAGTTGCAAAATTTCTTTT
>JAVZGQ010000012.1:0-7131 GCA_038998585.1 Candidatus Aenigmatarchaeota archaeon | reverse complement strand
GGGAAAAAAGAAGATGGAAAAACTGTTTGTGTTTTTTATGACGGGTTTTATCCATATTTTTATGTCTTACCAAAAAATGGAATGGAAGAAAGAGTAATTGATGAATTGAAGGAAAATTTTAGTAATGATATTAAAAATATAGAAAAAATTGAGAAATTTCTACCAGTAGGGTTCTCAGAAAATAAAAAAGAAATGTTAAAAATAGTACTTAAAGATCCTTCTAGGACAACTATATTGAGAGAATATTTAAGAAACAAAAATTTTATTGAAGACATCTTCGAGGCAGATATACTTTTCAAATACAGGTTCATGACAGATTTTTCACTTTTTGGAATGTGTTGGTATAAGGTTTTTGGCGTACCCATTCATACTCAAAGTATAAAGGCTGACCACATGATTAAGATGGAAAAAATTGAACCTATAGAAAAGATAGAGAATGCTACGTTCAAATACATGGCCTTGGACATAGAGGTTGTTTCTGAGGGTTTAATAAATCCAGAAGAAAATCCAATAGCAATAATAAGCATGTCTTTTTTTCCGGCTTTTAATGGAAAAAACACACTGGTTTTAATTGCAAAAAATAATATGAAGAAAATTGATGGGGATGTTTTAACTTTCAACAATGAAAAAGAAATGCTTGAAAAATTTTTGGAAATAATTGAAAAATTTGATCCAGATATAATAGTTGGATATAACATTAACGACTTTGACATACCTTATATCAATGAAAGATTGAGAATTAATAAATTGAAAAGAACTATAGGAAGATGTAAAGAAAAACCACTTGTTTCAAGAAAACTTGCAGAAAATAGATACAAAAACTCTGTTTTTGGAAGAGTGATAGTAGACCCTTATTGGATGATAAAAGATATGGCTGGAAGAGGATTTTTCACAGGTTTGAAAAGGTTTGGTTTGGGAGAGGTTTCAAAATATCTTTTAGGTGAAAGTAAAATAGAATTTTCTCACTCTGATATGCCAATTGCTTGGAATGGTAATGAAGAACAAATGAAAAGATTTGTAGATTATGCTAGAAAAGATTCTGAACTTGTTTTAAGATTGCTTTTAGAGAAACAGCTTCTTGATAAATATATAGGAATTTCTAGAGTTTCGGGTTTGTTATTACAAGATTCTTTAGATACTGGTGAGGCAGGAAAAGTTGAAAATCTTCTTTTGAGAGAATTTAATAAAAATGGTTTTGTCTTACCTTGTAAACCGAATGAAAAAGAAATAGCTAGGAGAAAGGCTGAAAGAGATATTAAAGGATTTAAAGGAGCATTTGTTCTTAATCCTGAAATTGGTTTACACGTCAATTGTGTTGCTTATTTAGATTTCGCTAGTATGTATCCTTCAATTTTTATTTCTTATAATATTTGCCCCACGACTTTGTTAACAGAAAAAAGAGATGACATTGAAGCAATAACAACACCGTTTGGAACTTCTTTTGTACCACCAAACATCAGAAAAGGTATAATTCCAAGAACACTTGAAAGATTAATAAAAGAAAGAAGCATTGTTAAGACCCAAATGAAAGCTGAGAAAGATCTTGTGAAAAAAAGGGCTTTGGATGCTTATCAAGAGGGTCTTAAGAGAATGGCGAATGCTTCTTATGGCTATACAGGGTTTATTCTCGGTAGAGTTTATGTTCTAGACATTGCAAATGCGATCACAAGTTGTGGAAGATATTACATCCAGGAAACAAAGAAACTTGTGGAAAGCGCCACAAAATATAAAGTAATTTACGGCGACACAGATTCTGTAATGATAAAAACAGACACGCAAGACATAGATAGGGCAATAGAAATTGGTAATCAAATAGCAAATTTTCTAAACGAAAAATTTGAAGGAAAATTAAAAATTAAGGTTGAAAATATTTTTAAGACAATTTTGATTTTAACAAAAAAAAGATATGCCGGCTGGAGTTTTGAAAAGGTTGATTCTCAATATAAAGAGGATATTGTGATGAAGGGGATAGAGACTGTAAGGAGAGATTGGTGTGATTTGGTTAGTGAGACACAAGAAGCAGTTTTAAACATTTTGCTTAAAGAACAGAATCCAGATAAAGCCTTCACTTACTTTAAAGATGTGGTACAAAAGCTACAAAATGGACAAATACCTTTAGAGAAGCTTGTTATAATAAAAGGAATTTCTAAAAAACTTGAACAATACAAAGGAGTACAGCCGCATATTGAGTTAGTGAAAAAAATGAAAAAGAGGGGTGAAACAGAGATACCCTCTATTGGTGATAGAGTGGGTTTTGTTATAATAAAAGGAGCACAAATGGTTTCGGAGAGAGCAGAAGATCCTGAGTATGTCAAGAAACATGGTTTAAAAATAGATTCGCGCTATTATATTGAAAGTCAGGTTTTACCACCACTAGAAAGAGTTTTCGAAGCAGTTGGCATATCTAGGGCAAAATTGGTTGGTATTGGCAAACAAACGATATTGGGTGAGGTTATAAATAACCATAAAAAAATTGAAGGTTCGCCTATCAATCAAGTAGATGGAGTAATTTGTGTTAAGTGTAACACAAGCTACAGGAGGGTTCCATTAGTTGGCAAGTGTACATCTTGTGGTGGGGAATTGAATTTCTATTTCCAAGAAATAAGATCAAAACTTTTTTCTTTTAATTAAAAATTAATGTTAAATAATTCTAAAATGGTTGGAAATCATTTTGATTTGAAGTTTTATTGAGTGATTTAAATCTTTTAAACCAAATTAATTTTTATGGATTTGAAGATTTTAAGTTTTTTTGTTGGTTTGATAATTCTAGCTTTGATAATATATTTTTCAGGTATAACTGAAGTTACTTATATCATTCTAAATTCAAATTTGGAGTTTATTCTCTTAGCAGTTGTTTCTTTTTCTTTTTCTATTATTTTAAAATCTTTAAGATGGTTTTATTTTCTCAAGTCTGTGGATATTAAAATTCCTTATTCTCACGCATTCTACAGCTTTAATTCAGCAATGTTTATTGGTAATTTGGTTCCATTTAAGGCTTTTGAAGTTTTGAGGGGGTATTTTTTAAAATTTAAGTTTAAAACATCTTTTTCTAAAACAGTTCCTTTAGTCCTGACAGAAAGGGCCTTGGATGTTTTTATCTACATTTTGTTTTCACTTGTTACACTTCAAACAATTGCAAAACTTATTCCATCACATATCACTACTTTTGCTCTTTTTGGTATGTTAATCTTTTTTTTTGTTTCAGTTTCGGTTTTGATAATTTTGAACAACAAAAAGCTTATGCTCATTTTTTTAAAAATAGCTAAAAAGTTACCTGTTATAAAAAAATTCAGTAAAGATTTTTCAAATATTGTAAAAAATTTTTCCTTAGGTTTCAATCAGCTTAAACATTCACAAATGTTTTTAAGAATACTTTTTATAACTTTTTTAATCTGGATTATTGAGTGTCTAATATTTTTGTTTTCAACTAAAGCTGTTGGAATAAATTTACCCTTAACTCTTCTAGCCTTACCTTTAATTTCTATTCTTTTAGGTAGTTTGACATTCATACCAGGTGGTTTAGGTTCAATAGAAGCAATATTGATATTACTTTTATCTTTCTTAGGAATTCCTATACCTCAAGCCACTTCAGCAGTTTTGATCTACAGAGCATTGGTCCATTTTTCCGAGAACTCTATTGGCGTGGTTGTTCTCTCACAAGTTTATGGGTTTGATGTTTTAAAGAAAATGATAAAAAGTTTTAGATAAATAAGTTTTAGGTTTATTATGTTAAAATTATTTATAATTTATAAATTATAATTTATTCAATGAAAGATGGAAATGTTGTTTTTGGCAAATTTGTTGAGATTCAAAAGAATGTTAGTATAGGAGAATTACCTCTTGATATTGAAGGAAGAGTTGAGATAGGAGACCATTCTCTCATAAGACAAGGTACAATTATATATAAGAATGTGAAGATAGGAAAAAATTTTAAGACTGGCCATAATGTTTTAATAAGGGAAAATACAACTATAGGAGATAATGTTGTTGTCGGAACAGCCACAGTTATTGATGGTAATACAAGAATAGGTAACAATATTTCGATTCAGACAGGTGTGTACATACCAAGGGAAACTATAATAGAGGATGATGTTTTTCTCGGACCAAACTGCATATTAACAAACGATAAGTACATGATTAATCCACAGTCAACAAAAGAGAGACCTGTTTTGAAGGGGCCAATTATAAAAAAAGGTGTGAGGATAGGTGCGGGAGCAATCATATTACCTAGCATAGAAGTTGGTGAAAATGCTGTTGTTGGGGCCGGTGCAGTCGTAACGAAGAATGTTGCTCCAAATTCTGTCGTTATTGGTAATCCTGCAAGAGAAATTGAAAGGAAATTCAAATGATAAAGATAGCATCACCAGCTATTGGTGAAGAAGAGATTGAATCTGTAGAAGAAGTTTTGAGATCTGGAATACTTGCACAAGGTCCGAGAGTGAAAGAATTTGAAGAAAAGATAGCGGACTATATTGGAGTTAGATATGCAATAGCAACATCTTCTGGTACAACAGCTTTACATACAGCTTTACTCGCTGTTGGAATTAAACCAGGAGACGAGGTTATAACAACACCTTTTACATTTATTGCGACAGCAAATTCAATTTTGTATTGTGGAGCAAGGCCTGTATTTGTTGATGTAGATGAAAAAACTTTCAACATAGATACTACAAAAATCGAAGGAAAAATAACAGAAAAAACAAGAGCCATTTTACCAGTTCATTTATATGGTCATCCAGCTGACATAGAAAGCTTGATTGAAATTTGTGAGGAACATAATCTTATTCTAGTGGAAGATGTTGCTCAAGCTCTAGGAGCAGAGTTTAATGGTAAGAAAGTAGGGTCTTTTGGCGATTGTGCAATTTTTAGCTTTTATCCTACAAAAAATATCACAACAGGAGAAGGTGGTATAGTTGTGACTAATGATGAAAAAATAGCAGAAAAGTGTAGAAAAATAAGAAATCATGGTGAGTATCAGAGGTATTTTGTTGATTCCTTAGGTTATAATTATAGAATGACGGATATAGCAGCAGCAATTGGTTTGGCCCAACTTAATAAACTCGAGAGTTTAAATGCTAAAAGGATTGAAAATGCTGAGTTCTTAATAAAACAATTAAAAAATGTTGAAGAAATAGAAACACCCTTTGTAGCAGGAAATGTTAAACATGTTTTTCATCAATTCACAATAAAAACTAAGAGAAGGGATGAATTGAAAGAATTTTTAGATAAAAAAGGAATACAGAGTGTTGTTTATTATCCCTTACCAATTCACAAACAAAAGCTTTACCAAGAGCTTGGTTATAGAGATACTTTACCTGTATCTGAAAAACTTTCAAAAGAAGTTTTATCTTTACCTGTACATCCGAATTTAACAAAAGATGATTTAAGCTTAATCGTGAATTCCATTATAGAGTTTTTCACACAGAAATAACTTTTCCAGTTCTGTATGATTTTATAGCTTTTGTAGCAATTTCTAAAGCTTTGAAAGCTTCTTTACCACTTACAGAAGTTTGTGTGTTAAATTTTACAGAATCAACAAAACTTCTAAGCTCTATTTGTAGAGGTTCTATATTTTCTTCTTGCAAGATTTTTATCTTTGGTTCAAATTTTTTAATGAATTCTTGATAGTCTTGCCATGTTAAGTTGTTTTTAGTTTCTAAAAAACTTTCTATTATTTCAATTTTTTGTTGGAGTGTGTGAACTTTACAACAATTTTTAGAACCAATTAAAGATATCTCTCTAACTTTTGTAGGCGAAATCCAACTAACTTCTATTTTTCCAATTGCATTATTTTTAAAATTTAAAAATATGTTGGCATGGTCTTCAAATTTGGGATTTGGAACGAATTTGTGAAAAGCTATGGTATAAACACTTTTCAATTTATAATTGAGAAGAAAATTAACTAAATCAATGTCATGAATTCCCAAATCAATTATAACACCGCAATCCCTTATTCTAGGATGATATATTGAAAGTCTTTTTAATTCTATGGATGAAATATCACCAAACACTTTTTTTTCGATTAATTCCTTCAATTTTTTTATAACAGGATTAAATCTTTCTATATGACCTACCATTAACTTTACTTTGTTCTTTTTAGCAGTTTTCAATATTTCTTTTGCACTTTTAAGGTCATAAGAAATAGGTTTTTCAACTAGCGCGTGAATTCCTTTGTTCAAAACATCAACTGCAACTTTCTTGTGAAGAGAAGTGGGGACTGCTATTGAAACGATGTCTAAATTTTCTTTTTCAAGCATTTCCCTATAATTGTTGTAAAATTTACATTTGTATTTTTTAGCAATTTCTGATTTTTTATTATCAACATCAGAAACAGCCACAAGGTTTACATCTTTAAAATTAAAATAATGTCTAGCATGATGTTGACCCATGTTGCCTAAACCAATAACACCAGCCTTAAGCTCATTCAAAAACACAGCCTCCCTATAGCCAAATATTTTATACCTTTTGAACTAATTTTTTCTGGATCTAAAAAACTTTTACCATCAAAAACAAATTTCAAGTTTTTTGGAAAATTAATATTTTTGTATTTTTCGTGGTCAGTCGCTATTATCAATCCATCCAACTTACCAATCTCATCTTCGCTTATATATTTTACACCTGTTTTAAATTCAAGTTCTTCTTTACTGTAAAAAGGATCATGAATAAAAACTTCTGCACCTTCCACTATCAATATTTTTATTATTTCATAAGTTGGTGAAAATCTATCTTCCTTTACATTACCTCTGTAACTTAAACCAAAAACACCTATTTTTTTTCCTTTTAAATTTCCAAAAAATTTTTTTATGATTTCGATCGAGTATTTAGGAAGATTTTCATTTATTTCAATACTTTCTTCAAGAAGCTTCTGGTCTTTGAAACTGTTAAAAATGAAATAGGGATAAACCGGAACACAATGCCCACCTATTCCTATTGTTGGTTTATGTAAGTGATAATAATTTATTAGATTTGTTTTTTCCATTACTTCTATGAAATCAATATCAAAATTTTCACAAATTTTTGCAATTTCTGTAGCTAAGGCTATATTAACATATCTGTAAAGGCCAGCCCCAGCTAGCTTTATTAATTCTGCAGTTTCACAGTTCCTGACAACAATCACACCTTTCTTGTTTA
>JAVZGQ010000011.1:0-7949 GCA_038998585.1 Candidatus Aenigmatarchaeota archaeon | reverse complement strand
ATGGGAACAATACGTAATAAGGATGGTGAAAGGTTAGAATTTAATGAAGAAACTTTTGTTCCAAAGATCGTTTTTGATAGGAAAAAGCAAGAAATACCCTGTAAATATTATTTTCAAGAACTAATCTTACAATCCCTTGTCAGAAAAAAGATAAAAAATTATTTAGGAGAAATATTAAATAATTTTAATCTAAGTTTACCTAAAGATGAGTTTGAGATTCTAGGTGAGAAAGCTTTGCCTGAAGGTTTCATAGACATCTTTATTAAGTTAAAGCACCCTCAAGCTTCAAATGCCTATTTTTTAGTTGAAGTAAAAACAGGCAAGGCAGAAAAAAATGACCTTGAACAACTTGAACGTTACATAGAAGAGTTTGGAACTGAATGCAAGGGAGGAATATTAATAGCAAAAGATTTTTCAAAGAAAAATATAAAGTCAAATTCAAACATTATGTTAATCAAATACGAATTTGACCAAATAAAACAAAACGAAGAATATTCATATATCCAACTATTACAAAGATTAAATCTTGAAATGGTACAATAGAAGGGATATAGAATTTTAAAACCAGGAAGATACTGCGCAATCCTAATAGGGGACACAAGAAAACACAGATACTACGTACCAATAGCATACAAAGTAATGCAACAATTCCTAGAAGCAGGATTCATACTAAGAGAAGACATAGTTAAAGTACAATGGCATACAAAAACAACAAGAGAAAGATGGATAGGCCTAGCAAAAACAGCAAACGAATGCTGGATAGAAGAACCAAAAGGAAAATTCTACACAGACTTCTACCTAATAGCACACGAACACCTTATTCATATTCAAAAAACCTAGCAGTAAAGATGAAATAAAAAAGTGTAAGTATAGCATAAAATGGTAAGTTTTTTAAACCATATTAATTTCTCATCTAACTTTCTATAAACCCTTATGCGTTTTTTAAAGTTCAGGTTACAAAAGAATATTTAAGGTAGGAAAAGTTTAAATATATTTTATGTAAAGTATAGTGTAAGATGCGTGATGTATAATATAGATTATAGGATAGAGGGTAGATGTGTGATATGTGGAGAACATCTTAATGATCCGACACAACTTTGCAGTTGGTGTGGGGATCCAAATCTTGAAGAATCTCTTAAAGCTTTAATTTATGAAGTAGAAGATAGAATGCAACAAATGGATAGGATTGATATAAAGGCAGAACCGGTTTTTTCTCTTATAGCTGATATGGGTTTACTTGGGTTGAGACACAAATTACTTACCTCATTTACTAAAGCACTTGCAACCTTAATCCTAGAATCAGCAAGAACCAATAGATTATCACTTAGAAAGATACAGTATGGGCAAAGGAATGTTGAACAATTTATTCTATTGCTCCAAGACCTTAATTTCGTTAATTATAATCGCAATATAAGGGAAATATCCATACCTGATGGATCAATTTTTTATAAAATAAGGCATGAAGTTGAAATAGAGCCTAGACGAAATCCCGCTGCAGCTTTTATTCTTGGTTATATTGTTCTGAAAGTGTTACTTAGGACAATTGAAACTATAAAAGGAGGGGAAAAAATAACATTTGGTGAAGGTATAACTTTATTATATTCCCTTACTAGTAAAGATGATAAAATAAAAGTGATGATGCCAAAAGGTTTTACCGCCGCTCTTGTTTTCATTTTAGGTCATCTAAGTAGAGGATTTGTAGACTTTAGTGAGATCGATCTTCGAAAATTTATGAATGAACGGGGTGTCACGGGAAAAGAATTTGAAACAATTCTAGCAACATATACCTGTGCATTTGCATCTGTTCATGCACTTTTTGAAAGAGCAGAAGTTCAAAGTTTTGGTCGACTTACCATCTACTGGTTTAGATTAAATAGTGAATATACACGAATTTATGAAAGAATTAGAGAGAGGAGAGTGACCCGCGGTGAGTAATATTAGCAAAGATAGATGTTGGATTTGTGGTGCCCATATGCCATTAATTTATAGAAGTAGAAACTATATCCCATATATCTGTTTCTGGTGTGCACCTTATGAGGTTAAAAAGAATTTTGGTGGTGGAGAAAAATACCATACTTATGAATTAGTTTGCGACTTAATCAATGAGGCTGAAGCGAACTTAAAAGAAAACAATTTAGTTAATTGTGAATCCATTCCTCCACTTTCATTATTAGCTGATATTGGTGAGTTTGGTTCCGCACATCCGTATACTAAACAATTTACTCGTATGATAGCAACAATCATTTTACAAGTTAGCCGTAGTAGAACCTATAACATTTTAAGTTTATTCAGGTTTGCTACGGGGGATAACCTCGTAGAAAAATTGTCAAGAGTGAACCAATGTATTTCTTTTATGTGTGATGTAGGTTTACTAGAAATGCATATGAATACCAATAACGTTTACTCCCCTTCGGGTTTGCTTATAAATATTGCACCCATTGTTGAAGCGGATAGTAAAGTTGAACTAGGACACCCATCAAGAGTTGCTGATTGTATTTTTGGGTATGCTTTCTTAAAAGGTATAAAACTTACTGTAGATTGGTTGGTTGCGGGCGCTATGGGCGAGCCTAAAGGATTTATCAAAATTTATCCAGATAAAGGAAGAATAATACCAATATCCTTCACGGCACCACTTTCCTATTTATTAGGTTCCTTAACAGTTCGTGAAACTTTTTCTCAAGGTGAAATGCGTGCCTGGCTAGCTGACAGGAAAATATATGGTAAAGATGCAGATATCATAGTTGGGTGGTTAGGTAGAATGGTACCAGCACATCATAGACTTGTTGATTTACAACACGATCCTTATGATTATCGTTTTATTTTTAATTCAGAATATATTAGAATGAGAGAACGTTTTAGGGAGAGGTGGAGAAGCAGATGAGCGACATACTTGGAATTAATGCAAAAGATATACCTGATGTTAAATTGACAGAAACACAGGATAAAATTTGCGAACTAATTGTTAAAATAGCTATGTTTTTTTTCCGTGGTTATGGAAGTGACACAGTGCCATTTAGAGGTTTTCTCCTTGAAGGACCACCCGGGAATGGTAAAACAGAAATAGCTAGACAAGCCAGTAGAAGACTTGCACTTAGAGGTATCCCTATTCGTATGTCATTTATTGATAGTGCTAAAATTGCTAGGCCGGAGTGGGGTAAGGCTGAAGAATTTCTTTCCACATGTTTTATTCCAGATAATGAGAGAAAAACCATACTACTTTTTGATGATATAGAATGTCTTTTTATTAAAAGAGGTGCTGAAGTTGCTAAGGAATGGCATTATTCGTTAAATGCACTTTTACTTCATAAATTAGATATGATTGATCCAACAAAAATGTTAGTAGTTGCAACAACAAACAGGCCTAGTTTAATTGACTATGCATTAAGATCTAGGCTGTACAGTATCAAAGTTCCTAAACTACATATCAAGGAACTTGAGGAAGTAGCAATGAGGCTATTAGATAAAAGCTGGCCTGTAAGTTCAACTGGGGACACTAAGAAAAAAGAAGAAATATTAAAATTGATAATTGAGGATTTAAGCAAGAAAAAATATCCATCAATTAGGGATGTACAACACCTGACAATAGTCCACTATATAGAAAAAGGAGTGTGGTCCCATATTGTCCCTTTATGAATTTCTTATTGTAATATGCGAATTTTATTATGAATCTAGTGGTACCTCAAGATACACACCAAATGAAGTAAGGCGATTCTTATGTGGGTATAGAATCACAAAACGCAATGGATTACCCGAAATAATTAAAAAGAAAATAAGTGAAGAAGTATATCCTGTCTATTTCGCATTAATTAAAAATCCTATTACAATTGAAGGAAGAACATCTAATCCGGCTGTTGGCGCAATTGCAATATATAGAATTACAACAGTTGAGTCTGAAACTTATGATAAGATAAAGGAAGTAATGGTTGAAGAATTGAGAAAACGTTATAATGATCATTTTAGGGTAATAGCTGGGAGGGAGATCGTGTTTGAAAAATGAATCTTTTAAAGAAAAGCTAGTCGATGAAACAGTAAAAATTATCACATCTTATACTAAAGAAAAGGAAATTGAGGATGTGCTTACTAAAAAGATAATTGAAGTCTTTACCGAATTTTTAATGTCAAAGGGAGGATAAAAATGACGGCTGAAGTTATTATAGAAAATGTAGGTGGCTTAAGTGGCACTCATATATACAAGTTTAGTGAACGTGCAGTAAATTTAGTAAAATCTCCAAATGCAAGTGGCAAAACCAGTCTAATTAAGGCATTAAGTGCCTGTCTGTCTGCACCCATCAGAAGAGAATTGATATTAGACATTGCCAAAAATATGGGCTTAGTTAAACAATTAGATGAGGCTATTGAACCTTTCATTCATCTGGGTAAAGAATCAGCTAGAGTAGTAGTTAAATTCGATAATTATGAATGGAGTTACTCCCTATTCAGGAATGGTGAACAAAAATGCTCAGGAAAAGGTGATGAACGCTTTCTAGTAACAAGTGTTCTCACCCGGGATTCAGAAATTTTTAAGGAATTGATAAGCGGTAAAACGGATTTCAAATGGTTAGTTGACAACATATCACTTGCTAATAGATATGAAATTGCAATTTCAGCTTTTGAAAAAGAAAAAGTACGGATAAATGATATGCTTTATTCCGTTAATGTAAAAATTAAAGAGCTAGCAGATTCAAAGACGAAGCTTGAAAAACTAAAAAAAACTTTAGAGTCTTATAAAACAAGGGAGACTGAATTAAATAGACACCTTTCTGAACTATTATCTCTGCATCCCGAGTTTGAAACATTAAAGAAGAGAAGGGAAAAATTAATTGAAGAAATAAATGAAATAGAAAATAATAAAAAAATTTATCAGGATAGATATGAATTATCTAAAAAGAAAATTAAAGATTTAACAAATAAATATCAGGAGGCATTATTTAAAAAGGAACAATTAGATAGAAAATGTGAAGAATTGGCTAAAGAAATTAATAGAAAGGAAAAATATTTAGAAAACCTTGACAATGAATTGAAATATAAGGAGGAAAAGCTGAAGGTTATTAGTGAGAGAATTGAAAACTTAAGAGTTAGCCAAGGTAAGTATCTTGCACAAATAGAATTATATGAAAGAGCCTTAAATCTAACAACAGAAGAAGAAAGAGTGCTATGTTTCTTATGTGAACAAGGTTATTTAAGCAAAGCTGCTATCTTAAAAAAGAAATTACAAGAAGAAGGTGAATTAAATAAAATAAAAAATGAAATTGCACATTTAATTAGTGAGAGGGATAGCTTTTACTTGAAACATAATGAAAGAGAGGAACTTAAACGAAGATTAGAAAAAGATAAAGAAGAACTCGGAAAGTTACTTAAACAAAAGAGGGAACTAGAAGCACCTTTAGAGCGGTATAAATTAGAGGCTGAACCAATAAAAAAAGAACAGCAATTAATAGAATCTAAATTAATAGAATTGGAAAACAGTTTGAATTCCCGTAAAAAAGAATTAGCAGACCTTGATGAAAGACTTCAAGTAGCAGGTGAAAAAGAACAAAATATAATTAAAGAATTAGCAGAAATAAGGGGTCGTATTACAGAGGTTGAAGAACAACTTAGAAACTTACATGAAGAACTTGAAAGAGGGTCTTATATTAAAATTATGAACTTTGAATTAAAGCCTGAAGAAGCAATTAGTATACTTAACAATTGGCTTAATATAATAGAAGCGGTTATTAAGGAAACAGAGGTAAAGCTCAGGAAAGAGCGGAGAGAAGCTGCAGAACTTTTTAATGAAGAAATTAGAAGAGTTCTTAAAGAATTAAACTTTAATTATATTGATGTGTGGATAGATCTAAGTAATTATCGCCTTAATATAATTAAAAATGGTAATGAGATTACGCCCAGAATTTTAAGTGAAACTGAGAAGTACACGTTAACTTTTGTGATTCATTTGGCTTTAAAACTTGCGTATTTAAAACACATTCCTTTTTTCCTAATTGATGAAGTTATGTTATCTTTTGATGATGCTAAGAAAAACGCAATACTTAACTATCTTGTACAAATAGCAGAGAATAATAATTGGATTATAGTTGTGACTGAGCTAAGTACAGAACCAGAGCTTAGCATTACAACATTCAAAAGATTTTAATCTTTTTATAATTCTTTAAGATAAATTTTCTTTCCTCCCTTAAATAATGCACTTCCTCCATTTCTTAATCTTCCTTCAAGTTCAACAAGCTTGTTAAAGAGTTCTGGATGTGTTTTCTTTAATTGCTTAAACTGATTTACTGTCTTTTCAGCGGGACACCAACACTCTGTAGCTCTTGGATAAAATTTATAGAGCGGATTCTCTTTAAGATCGAACTCTTTAATATAGTTCAAGACATCATCTTTATCCCATTCGAAGATAGGGTGGTAGCATAGGCATTTAAAATGCTTGTGGAAACCTATCTTTGGAAAACTTTTCCGTTTAAACGATTCCTTCATCCTTATCCCATCAACTACAATTCTATCTTGTGGCTGAGTAGTAAAATATGTTTTAAGAGGTTCGATTTTTAAATGATAACAGCACCATCTCCTAGTAGCTGTAGGGAAACCCCACTTCTCAACAAGTTTAAAATAATCTTGTCGAGGTTTAACAACATCAAGGTGTACATTAATGCTGTCACACACCTCTTTCACGTATTCCATGCTTCCAGGTGTTGAAATTGTTGTGTCAACATAGACCGCTTTTAATTTCACATTATATTTTTTACAAAAAATATTCGTTATATGGAGTGCAACAAGACTATCCCTGCCGCCTGAAAAAAGAGAATAAATATTCTTAATATTATTTTCTTTTACAATTTTGGAAAACTCACTTATAACCTTTCCAACCTCTCTTCTAAGATAAGATTTAGAGTTCATCCTGGAATCCAGGATGAAGGACTAATTTATAAATTTTTCATTTAATGTTTTAATTGATTAATGGTGTATTCTAGACATCATATGAGATTATTGTTCTTTTTTCTTTGTTGTATTGGTATATTTCTATTTTGTTGTAGTTGTTTTTTAGTTCGAGTGCTTCTATTGCCTCTTTTATCAGTTTTATTTCGTACGGGTTTGTTTTGCCGTATACTAGTGCGCCTATACTGTTTTCTTTTAGGTTTAGTTGTGTTGCATAGGTTTTGAGCTGTTGTGGTCCTTGTACTGTTTTTGTTGAAAGTTTTATTTCGGCTACTAGTGTGTTTTTGTTGTAGCATAGTATGTCTGGTCTTAGTCCGTGGTCTATTGCCGTATCTGTTCTGCAATCATGTAAATTGTATTTCTCTATAAAGTATTGGTACGCTATTTTTACTAAGTGGTCATGTTTTCTTATTAGGTTTTCTGGGTTTTTGGCTTCTATTGGTTCCTTCAGTTTTGTTTCAAATAATTTGCTGTATGTGCTTGTTTTTGAACCTATTTTGCAAGCTTGCTTGAGTAAGCATGTTAGGCAGTGGGAATATTCTGTTTCTTTTAGACACCACCCTAGTAATGCCGGTCTTGAGAGTACAAAATCATATTTTATTGGGTCTTCTGGATTAATTTGCTTTAATAATTCTGTTATCTTTAAGCTTTCACTTCTACTGACTTTAGTGTCCCTTCCATAGAAGACTCTTCCAGCTACTCTTTGAATTTCTAATCCAAGAGGAACAATCAGCTTATATTTGTCAAGACTCTTCCAAACCCCTAAATCTGGATACTCGTCTCTAATAATCCATCTTAGGAACAAATTATACCTTTTAAGTGGACTACCTCTTTCTGGAGAAGGAAGAATACTTTTTACAACCCTATATTCTTCAACTGGAATCATATTCTTGTACTTTTCAAGTTTGTTATAGATGGCTGAAGCAAGTGACATATCATATTCAAGAGCATTCTTCAACTTAGATTCTAAATCTTCTTCATAAACGATCCTCAACATCCAATAGAAAGCTTTCATTTTCGGG
>JAVZGQ010000010.1:0-10237 GCA_038998585.1 Candidatus Aenigmatarchaeota archaeon | reverse complement strand
CTGATGAACTTTCTTGCATACTCAACAACACTTTCTGCAATTTCAACAGCTCTTCTTGCGGTTTCTTCATCATAAGCTTCATGTGGAGTTCCTGAAGGCAGGGAATCAGGGTATCTCGATGTTATATAATGTCTATCGAGCTCTCTTGCAAAGCTTAACATCTTTTCCTCCTTTTCTCCAATTCTCTCAAAAAACCTTTCTAGGAGTTCTCTTACACTATGTCCCCAAGGAACTTCGTTTAGAGAGTAAAGCAAAGCCTTCACCGCTTTTTCAGCGCTTTGATGTGCGTAGAAAACAGAGGAGTTGTATCTACCTTTCTCCTGCAATATTTTCGCAGTCTCTAAATCCCAGAGGGCTTCACCGAACCATCTTTTAGCTTCCCCTCTCATTCGAAGACATTTCGCCTGTGCATTAATATGTTTTTCTGAAGGCGTATAATTCCCCAGTAAAACGAAAAATTTTTTAAGCTCTCAGGATTCGGAGAAGTCATGTTTAAGGATTTGATAATTTCAATGCGAATTTATCAATGGTATAAAAACTTTTTAATCTTTGCCGGTATCATATTTTCAAAAAACTTGTTTGACCTAGAATTGCTTAAACTGACGATCTTTGGTTTTATAGCTTTTTGCTTAGCTTCGAGTGGCCATTACATATTTAACGATATTTTAGATAGAGAGAAGGACAGAAAACATCCGAAAAAGTGCAAAAGACCAATAGCTTCAGGGAAAATAAGTCTTCCAGTTGCGGCAATTTCTTCGGCAATTATGATTTTGGCATCTTTATTAGTTTCTTTCATTCTAAATTTTTGGTTCTTCTTAACAGTTGTGACTTACCTAATGCTAAATCTGATTTATTCGACTTTATTAAAAAAAATTATTTTGTTGGACATTTTAACGATATCTGTGGGATTTGTAATCAGGGCGGTGGCGGGGTGTTCTTTAATAGATGTTCTAATATCTCCTTGGCTTATTTTATGCACATTTCTTTTAGCATTATTTTTGGCTTTAGGGAAGAGAAGAAACGAATTAATTTTACTCGATGAAAAAGCTAAAGAACACAGAGGCGTATTGGGGCTATATTCGACAGATGCGCTGAACCAAATGCTTTCAGTTGCAACTTCAATGACTATAATTTCCTACTCCCTTTACACATTTTTTGCAGAACAACTCACAATGATGCTTACAATTCCAATAGTGGTTTATGGGATGTTTCGGTATCTGCTCTTGATCTATACAAAAAATTTTGGCGGTGAAACAGAGATGGTTTTCAGAGATCTTGGATTAACTTTAAGCATTACTCTGTGGGTGGTGACAGTGCTCGTTCTACTATATTTATGGTGAGAACTTGGAGGGTATACGATTAGACCTTCATGTCCACACAAAATATTCTCACGATGGGACTATGGAATATGCAAAACTCGTAAAATTTGCAATTCGCAGAGGATTGCAAGGTGTCGCTATTACAGACCATAACACTATGAAAGGGGCTATTAAGGCAAGAAAAGAGATTAAAAATTTCTTGATTATCGTAGGTTCAGAAATCAGGACAAACAAAGGAGAAATAATTGGCCTTTTTCTGGAGGAGGAAGTTAAAAGCAGAGATTTAATTGAAGTTATTGATGAAATAAAAGCCCAAGACGGGATTGTGATAGTCCCCCATCCTTTCGATAAAATTCGAAGTTCTACTTTTACACCATCAGAGAAAGAAACGAAGCTTATCGATGGAATAGAAGTTTTTAATTCTAGGTGCATTTTTTCAAAGTATAATTTAATGGCTTTTGAATTTGCAAAGTTATATTCTCTCCCTATGACCGCCGGCAGCGATGCGCATTTTGCAAACGAGATTGGTTTGGCAGGAGTGATTGCTAATTCGAATGACGAAGAGGAGATTAGAAGAGATATATTGAGAAGAGAAGTTAGGATATTTGGCAAAAAATCATTTATTCTAAATCATGGGTCAACAAAGGTGATAAAGTTATGGAGAAAATTGAGAAAATCTGGTTTACAGTCATAATTGCGATTTTAGTTTACTTACTAATGGGAATTTACGTAAGTTTAGAAGAATTGCTTGATGCTATGAAAAAATTCGATATTAGGTTTTTTATTTTTCTTCTTTTTTTAACTTCAAGTGGTTACGTGCTTAGATTTCTAAAATGGAGTTATTTAATTAAAAATGCGGATGTAAAGCTTTCACTTAAGCAAAACGCTTTTGTTTTTTTTAGTGGCCTTTTAATGACTATAACCCCCGCAAAAATTGGTGAGATCTGGAGAAGTTTCTTGATAAGAGAGATAAACGGAGAAAAAATGAGTAAGACCATTCCTGTAGTGGTCTTGGACAGAATTTCAGATGTTTTTAGCCTGATTTTTCTATCTTTTTTTGGATTTTTTTACTACAGAGAAATTTTACCTGTAATTCTCTTCATCCTAGCACTCTCAGCTTTTCTAATTTTTTCATTCAGTTCAAATAGAACCGTTAAGATTCTAAACTCAATTACGGAAAGAAGATTTAAGAAATACGTTGAGGAGTTTGTAGAATTTCATCAAAAGTTTTCTGAACTGACGAAGATAAGAATAATATTGTTCTCAACTCTTTTAGGCATCTTTGCTTGGTTCTTAGAATGTTTGGGTATGTATATCACGATTTTGGGATTTGGAGGTAATTTAGATATAACACTATCGACTTTCATATTTAGTTTTGCTTCACTTGCTGGAGCTGTTAGTATGATTCCCGGTGGTTTGGGAGTTGCAGAATTTACAATTTCCGGCCTATTACATTACTTCGGCATGAAAAATGCTGAGTCAGTTGGGATATCAATTGTAATAAGAATTGCAACTCTGTGGTATGGAGTATTCTTGGGTTTGGTGATATATTTCGGTTTTAGAAATCTTTTTAAACAATAGCTTTAGATAGCTCATGTGCCTTTAAATATCTTTGAAATCACAAATCATTTGCTCAAAGATATCGAAAAGTTTAGAAAAGTTATATTTACAATAGTAATATTCACAGGCGTGCTTTTATGGTTCTTTAGATTATTGATACTTTGGGGTTTTATGGACAATCCTCACGGTCGAAACTTTTGGTTTATGGACTTTGAGTGTTATTACAGAGCGGCGCAAAATTATACAATAGGAGGAGAAATTTATGGCTATGGGTTCTATTATCCACCAATATCAATTTTTTTCTTTTTACCATTTTCTTGGATCGAATTTGAATTTGCATCACTACTCTTTACCTTTCTCAACTTAATTGTAATACTTGCAATTTTTAAATTAATGCTAAAGATGCTATGTTTATATAAAATTAATCTTAGAAATGCGGAGAAAATAACTCTTTTTGCCTTCATAATCACATTTTATCCTGTAGCAATCTCGTTGACCCATGGACAGATTAATTTAATTATCCTGTTATTAGTTGGAATATTTTACTATTATACTATTTATAAAAATAAATCCACTTTAGGTGCCATATCTTTAAATCTGGCATCTTTATTCAAGCTCTGGCCAATATCTTTGGCCATAGTGGAATTATTCCACGAAAAATCTAAAAGTCTACTGTTCAAATCTTTTTTTATTTTTAGCTTGATTTGGTTAGTTTATCTCACGTTTCAAAGCGAAACAGTAAAAATGTTTATTTTGAATTTGTTGAGCTTTCAATCAGCTAAAATTTATTCTATCGACGAAATTAACACCAACTACTTAAGCGTTCTGGATCCAAACGCAAGTATATTTAACATGATAAGTAAGATTGGAGCGATTTTTGGCGTATCTGCATTCCTTGTTGTATCTTTAAATATTTTTTTGAAGATTCTGATATTACTCATAATCTTCGCAGTGCTTTTTATCAAATCTAAGAGAATCCAGGATGTAAACATTAGAGCAATTACGGTTGCAAACCTTTTGATTTCAACCGTTTTAATACTTTCTAATGTTACATGGACTCATTATTTCACATTTTTATTATTTTCTATTTTCTTCTACTTCTATGTCCTTGATACTAACACATTAGAGCGAGTTTTAATTTTTTTAACTATAAGTTTACTCTCACTACAGGAATACATAGTTTTTGGGGCTAAACTGATAGGAGGAAGTTTGGCTCTTCTTTTTTACATCTTTCAACCTGCCACATTGGCTTACATTTCTTATTATATTCTTTCTCTTTATAGCTTGGTTGCAGCTAAAGACAACCAAGCTGTTTAGATTGACATAATTCGGAAAATCTTTTAAAATTTCTCTTTCATAAAATAACCATGCAATTAACATCGAAAAAAGAGGTTAACTTCGAGAGCGTTCTGAAAAAGGTAATGTATCTAGGTTTAGCCACATACTTTATCTTTTTTATCGTCAACTCAGCTTTTTGTATTATCTACCCATATCAAATAGATTATGGAGAGGGTTTTTTACTAAATCAAGCTAAACTAATTTCCAGTGGAAATTGGATTTATAAAGATATAAACGAACCTCCATTTCTAATGAGCAACTATCCGCCAATATATCCTGCTGTGGTTTCACTCTTTATGCTATTTTTTGGAGTATCATTTATGTGGGGCAGATTTATCTCAGCTATTTCTACCTTTATCACAGGATTGCTTATATATAAAATAGTTAGAAAAAAAACCGACAGAGATATAGGAATGATTTCCTTCCTAATATTCTTCTCTTCTCCTTACATTTTTCAGTGGGGACCACTCCATAGAGTAGATATGCTCGCGCTATGTTTTTCTTTAGCAGGCATATACTTGTTAAGTCAAACATCAATAACACCACAGAGGGTATATTTGTCAGTTTTATTCTTCATTCTGGCTACTTTTACAAAGCAATCCTTTTTTGCTGCACCTATTGCAGCAGTTCTTTATCTTTACTTTAAGGATAGCAAAATGGCTCTTAAATTCGGAGTCTCGTTTATCACAATTTATCTTACGATGTTTTTGATTATTGATCACTCAACCGAAGGTAAGTTTCATTTAAACACAATAATATGTAATGTAAATATTTTTAGTTTTTATCAAGCAATTATTTATTTGGTGAAATTTATTTGGACACATGGTTTACTTGTATTATTGGGTTTCTGGTTTGTAATTTCCAGCTCAATTTCAAAGTTAAAGAGCGAGTTACTTTCCTTGTATTCAATATTGGCTTTTTGTTTCTCATTCACAGTAGGAAAAGTAGGCTCAAACATAAACTATTTCGTCGAAACAATTGCAGTATTCTGTATTATATTTGGTTTAACTTTAAAGAAAATTGAAATTTTTCGGTTAAATTCGGATTTAAATTTCAAAAAATTTTTATATATCGCTATTTTAATTCAACTTGTCTCCTTTGCGCATCTCCCATTTACCTACCCCTCTCTTGAAGACTTAAAAAATGAAAAACTTCTTAGTGAGAAAATTCAAAGATATGAAAGAATTTTGTCCGAAGATGGAGGTATTCTTGTAGTTAACGGGAAAGACGTCGTCTTCCAACCCTTCGAGTTTACTCAGTTAAGCATTCAAGGGATCTGGGATCAGGGAAAAATACTCCAAGAGATTGAAAAGAAAAAATTTGATTTAATTATCCTAGAGTTCAATGTTTTTGATTTGCCCACCAAAAATGAAAGATTCACCAATGAAATGATCCAGTTAATTAGAAGCAACTACTGCTTTTCAGAGAAAATCGGGCGGAAATACTTATACGAACCATGTATTTAAATTATTAATTACTAATATTTGAGAATATAAACAGAAAATCAAAAGATTTTTACTTCTAATCTAGATTTTAATTTATGGAATCCAAAGTTGCCATAGTAAAGACAAATGCTAAAGACGTGCTTGGAGATTATGCTACAGCTATGAGAATTGCTGAATTAAAAAAATCACTAAAGAAAGAAAATAAAACGATTCTGAAATTGAATCTCTCTTGGACTAAGTTCTTTCCTGCCTGCTCAACGCCACCATGGCAACTCGATGCGGTTTTAAAATTTTTAAGAGAAGAAAATTATAAAGAGATAATTGCAGTGGAAAACCAGACAGTTGTAACTCATCCTTGGAAAGGGGCTTACTTTAACAAGTGGCTTCCTATTTTAAGAAAATATGGGATCGAATTCGTCCCTTTAACAAACGTGGAGTGGGTTTACTATCAGCCGAAAACAGAAATGCTTGCAATGTATGAGATTTTTAAAGAAATCTTAATCCCAAAAATCTTTTTTGGAACAAATATTCTTCATCTGCCAACAATGAAAACACATGGTCACACGATCACCACGGGGGCAATAAAGAATGCCTTTGGCGGTTTGATACCTAAGTATAGGCATCATGCGCACAAAAGAATCCATGAAGTCCTCGTTGACTTGCTAGCAATTCAAAAAGAGATACATGAAGGAATTTTTGCAGTAATGGATGGATGTATTTGTGGCGATGGTGCTGGCCCGAGGACAATGGTTCCTAAAGTTGGAAATTTAATCCTTGCGAGCGACGATCAAGTTGCAATTGATGCTGTTGCAGCAAAGATAATGGGTTTTGAACCAATGAAAATCGACTATATACGATTAGCGCATGAAAGAGGGTTAGGTTGTGGAGATCTCGATCAAATCGAAATTCTTGGGATGGAAAAAAGTGAGTTCAAAAAATTGAATTTTGGATTTAAAGTTAAAAAGAGCCCAATTATAGCGTGGGATCAAAGGTTAAGAAAGGGGACTGAAAAGATTAAATGGCTCCACAGACTTCTTTTCTATTCTCCAATTTTTAAAATCTTCATCTTCGCTTCTGAATTTTACCACGATAAGATTTGGTATCCGACTGTTGGAAGAAAAAGAATTAAAGAATTTTTGAAAAGCGATTGGGGAAATATTTTTCTAAGTTACGAATACGGTGAGTTTCCAAAATATTTAGAGGTAAAAGAATGGGATCCTTATTGATCGAGTGCAACTCGCATGATACTAAATGCCTGATTTTTTCCATTTAACCAAACCAAGCTCCCTTTTAGGGGAATATCTTTTGAGAGGAGAGAGTAGGTATAATAGGAGCAGTATATATTCTTGAATAAACTAAAATCGGGTATCAGGTGCGTTAGTTTATCTTTACTAATAAAGACTACTTTATCGTTAAGTTTGTATTTTATGTATAACCCCAATTCTGAATTATCCCTAATACTCTCTATGACCAAATCCTTCTCAGTTATAACTTCACTTAGTTTATCAGCATAATCGTAGATAGGATTGGAGCTAAATCCACTCATTAGGTAAAAACTTGACAAAGTGAATGAGACACCTATAATAGTTAATATGGCTAAATAGAATGTCAAAGCCTCCGTTTTTCTTGTTCCCCATTTATCCTTAATATCCGAGTAGCTCGTAGCAACAAAATAAACGAAAAGAATTGGCAAAAAATCCCAACGTTCTAGGTTCCAAGACTCATAAAAAATTGAATGAACAAATAAAATTAGAAATGTAGGAAGGGCGCATAATGTTTTTAAGTTTAGCTTAAAAAACTTTAAAGATACAATAGTAAGTGCTATAAAGAATATAGCACTGAATAAAGTTGCTTGGGGCATAATTTGGATAAACTCCGGAAATCTGCAAACGAAAGTAGAGGTTAATCCATAATATACTAATGTAATTTGTTCTACTATACCTCTATTCGATGAAAAGAACCACCATTCTGAATTCAAACGATAATCCGAAGCTGTTAAATTTAATATTAGATCAAAAATAGATGTTCCTTTCAACAAAGATATAATTCCATAGCTAATAATTAGGGGGAATAAAAGATATAGGGATGGTTTTATGTAGATCTTATAAATACTTTTAGATTGATCTTCATTGATTTTACACTTTTCTTTATTTTTTAAATATATATACATAAAAAACATAATAAGAAAAACTGCTGCCTGAACGTGTATTAATATCGCAAGAGATAATAAAATAGCAGAAACTTTCCAATTTTCTTTTAAAAGGTAATAAATAAAAAATACTAAAAAAGCGTTCATCCATATATTATCCTCTAAAGAAGTAACTAAGAAAGTAATCCCAAAGTTAAAGAGAACAAAAAATGATAAAATAAGAGAGAAAATAGTATTCTTAGTTTCGTAATAAGAAAATTTAAAAATACCGAATATCAATAAAATTGCAAAGAAGATAGTTAAAAGTTTAATTGTCGTAAGAGTATCTAAAAATGAAAGTGAAATAACTAAAAATGGGACCATCAGATGTTTTAGGTTTAGGTCTTCGAATCTAATACCGTCTTTGAGCCGAATTGCTAGGTCTATTGTGTCCCAATCATAGAAAAAGTGCAGGTTTGCAAAATACACTATATAAATAAAAGAAACGAATAGCAACGTGAAAATCCCATGAACTCTACGCATTTTAGATTTCATCTGGTCTTTTTCCATCTTTATTCTCTTGGAAAACTTTTTTGTCACAAATTTTTTCAAATCTTATGTAAATTTAAATTTTTCTATCCTTATCTCGAAATTGTAGCCATTCTATTTATGTTCTGTTTGAACCAATCTGGGAAAAGATGCAAATTCTTTCTCAGCAGTGGTCCGACATCGTGAATTTTTGGTGGTTCTATTCCGACAATTCTCAAAGCAGCTTTAAGCGAGAGCTCTACAGCTTCTTGGCACTCTCTTATCGTGTAGGGATAGTTTCCATCTTCAAAGGCTTCTTTACCAGGCTTTAACCTTTCCTCAGCTTGGCGAAGGTAGGATCTTGCCATAGAGATGTTATTCAATCTTTATCACCTCTCCAAACTTGTAATCAGGCTTTAGGATCCAGAACCATCTTTTCCCCATCCTCACTCTTTTTGCTCCGAGCTTTTCGAGCTTTTTTCGCAGATCTTCGATCAGATTTTTAAAGAAATCGTTTCTATCGTGCAGTATTATCGCATCCTCAACCATATCAAGCAGTATTGGCGGGTATTTTGCCACTTCTTCAGGCGTCTTCATAATGGGGGAGATTTCAATCGTGTAATCCTCTAACGCTTCTATCATTTCGACCAAATTGCTTTCAACCTCCAAAAACTCTTCCTGTCTCTTTAATCTGCTCTTCGGCAATCCTTCAATCACGAGAAGAAGATCAATGTCGCTATCTCTCCTCGCTTCTCCTCTTGCTACTGAGCCGAATAAAACGACAGAAATTAGTCTCTCGTTGTATTTCTCCTTTAAAGCCTCAACGAGTTTTTCGAGTATGCTTTTATATGGCTCATCCATTAAAACGAATCCGCAAGGAAATTTTTAAGCTTATCGTTGCTTTTCATACCCGCATGACAAGAGCTAAGAATCTGACATCTACTTGATTTTCAAACTTGAAAGGGCTGAAGTCTTGAAAAGAAACTCATAGCTAGCTTAGATCTCAATTCAAGGTTCTAAGGCAGTGATAGCTTCTATAACTTATGAAGCACATGCTTCCGTGAAAAAGCTACCAGAAGAGAAAAGGAGAAGGATTACATGGGGAATATTTGCGGAGAAACAGAGTGAAGTAAAAAGATAACAAAGCTTTATTAGCTCTCTTAAAATTAAAAATTAGGATGCAAGAAAAAAATCGACGAGGAGAGGCGAAGATATGTTGAACTTTTGCAAAAGTCAGTTGAAGTGATTGTAGAAAAACTGAGAGATAAAGTAGAGAGAATCAGCTTGATTGGCTCTTATCCAAGTAGAGCGGATTTGTTCACGGATCTTGACGTTTTGATCGTAATGAGAACAGAAAAGAATTTCTTAGAAAGGATTAGGGAAATCTACTCTTTGCTATCATTGCCCGTTGATGCAGACATAATTTGCTACACGCCAGAGGAATTTGAGAAAATGAATAATAGCAGTTTTCTGAGGAAAGCATTGGAAAACGAGGTAGTTCTTTATGAGAGATTCTCTCAAAGAAGGTAGAAGATGGCTTGAACAGGCTATCGAAGATCTGAAGTGGGCGAAAGATTTAGCGGAAAGGGGAGGATATCACATTGCTTTTTAGCTCAGCAAATCGGAGATAAGGCACTTAAGGCTTTTCTGTATTACAAAGGAGAAGATATAGTAGTTGGACACTCGATAGAAAGGCTATGCCATGCATGCTCAAAATACGATGAATCTTTTGCTGATAAATCGAAAAAATGGGCGATATTGGACAGCTACTACGTTCCCACGAGATATCCCAACAGCATTCCAGATAGCATTCCCGCAAGAATCTATACGAGAGATTATACAATAGAAGCGGTTAAAATGGCAGAAGAAATCGTTGAATTTGTCAAGAAGAGAATACATGGCGCTGACTAAATTGAGCT
>JAVZGQ010000009.1:0-11361 GCA_038998585.1 Candidatus Aenigmatarchaeota archaeon | reverse complement strand
CTCTTCTTGCAATGGCATAGAAGTGACTTTGATTGAAATTTCTCCAGTCTTTTTTATTCCCTCGTCATTCATCGTTTCAAATTCAAGCGGATAGATTCCTTCTTCTGTTGTTGATGGTATTTTAATCGAAACTACGAAAATTAAAGTCCCATTCGGGTTCAGCACGGGAGATTGTTTTGGAAAAATGGACACATCTATCAAGGAAGAAGTTGAAATGTATAGGTTAAGATTGTTAAGTGGAGTAGTTCCAGTGTTTTTTACACTTATATTGATTAGTTTTTTCTCTCCTCGGTAAAAATCAACAAGATTTGGATATTCCAAGCTTAAATCCGATACTCCAACGACAACTGGAGTGAGTGGTTGGGCTTGTGGAGATGGTGTGGTCGGTACATAAATTACTGGGGGAGGAGGTGGATTAACAGAAAAAGCTCCCCAAGTTTCTACGGCTTTTGTATCGTAATTTGCTTTTGCTTGTATATAATATAATCCTATTTCTGGTGGCATAAAAATGCTTCTAAAATTTTTTCTTCCTCCAGAAGGAAGGGGTACCGAAATATCGTAATAATAAGCCAAAGGTTTGAGAGTGCCGTTCATATAGCCATAAACCCTAACTTCAATTTTTTCTGTAACGGGAGAGGTACCAATGTTTATGAATTCTGTATAGATTTCTTGTTTATCACCAATTTCAATTGATTTCTTGTAAGATAAGAGAAGTTTTCCACTTATTTTTTCCTGGATAGAAACATTTATCATGCTCAAAAGTCCTAAACCTATAGTTGTTAAAAAATCTCTTATCAGAAAGATTGAAATGAGCAAGATAATTAAAAGTATTGTTAAAATACGCTTATGCATATTTATATATTAGAGTAGAAATCACTAAAATAATGATAATAGCCAAGATGTAAGAGACGGGATAGGAAGTTTCTTCTACAGCTTTTTCAGTCAATGGTGGAGGGATTTCAATTGTCGAAGTTTTGTTTTCAATTTCTTGAGTTTTTCCATCAACTTTGACTTTAAATTTAAATTCCCTTTCTTGGGAGAAAGCTATGTCTTGAGAAGGAAGATTGGCTTTAGCTTTTATTATTATTTCATAATCCCCAGCTTTTGCATTTTCAGGTTTCACAAAGATTCTAACAACTGAAGCTTTTACTGGTTTTTCTAAATGTGGTAAGTTTATATATTCTTCTCCTGTTGAAGAGCTCAATGAAAATTCTTTTGGTTGAATTAAAATAAACCATTTTTCTGGGTATTTTTCAACTTCAATTTTAATTTGGTATGGCTTCTCCTCAATATTCCAAAATAATATTTCAAATTTTGCTGATTCGTTGTCTTTTATTGTTGCAAAATCTTTTTTTACAACACTACCTAAACTCATTGCTTTTGCTCCTGAAAAAATTAAGATGAAAAAAATAATTGTAATTAAGGCTGGCCTATTCATGCTTAACACCTGTGATGTAAATAGTTCCAGTATAGAAACCAGCATAAATGGGTGGAACATTAAGCCAATACCAAGTTGTGATGTTTGTATTTTCTGGCACGTTAAGCTTTATCACAGAATTTGTTTCAGTTAATTGGAAATAACCGTCATTAATATTATTGCTGATGTTGCTCCAGCTTAAATTACCAACTTTTATAATTGAGCCAAAAGTTGAGTTGGTCAAATCGCTACCTCTTATGTAAAGGTCTAAATTGCAACTCCCTGGGTTTACTGTTATGTTGTATAAGTTGTTTGAATTTCCTGGAGCTGAGTTATTGTAAGTGTTTGGTATTAACTCACCAAAGTCTATGAAATGCCAAGTTAAGCTAAAGTCTACAGTACAAGCAACTATTGAAACAGTTGCATTTTTTGTATTATTTGGCTGAACTTCTGAATAAGAAGAATTGAAATATACTCCAAATTTCCAGTCTGTGTTTATTTCACCGCTAGCATTTACAATCCAAGTTAAGTTGCAAAAATCATTTGCACTCAAAGGGTTGTTTGGACAAGCTTTTATTGCGTAGGCTGGATATTCGTTGACGAAAAATGGTTTATCACCATAGCTTGTGTTTATTGGTGTGTCTGGATAAGAAGAAGATAAATTATACATTAGAGTACCATAAACATTGCCACATAAATCACTTCTACAAAAAACAGTTGCATTCACAAGAAAAGTTGAGGTTTGAATCACACTATTTGGTGCTTCTGTGCTAGGTTGAAGCAGTTCAACTTCTAGGTAGCCAACTGAGTAGACAATATAAAATTGGATATACTCTTCTTTCAAAGTTCCTTGATCAATATCAGAAGTAGAACTCAGCATCACTCTCACCGTTCCTTTAGAAGAATTGTAATTTGTTGGGTTTGTTGTTACATTACACCAGAGAGTATAGTATTCGTTAGCAGTAACAGATTGACTCTGGCATGGTGCATCATCCCATTTTGACCCAACAAAATCATATATTTTCATCCCATAAACATCATCAGCAGTTGAACTAAAGTTTATCATTACATCTATCTCTTTTAGGCTGCCAGAATAGCTTGCTGTTGTATTGTGCTCAACTTCAACTTGATAGTATGCATTGTAAGTGTAGGTTGTTGTTATCTTGGAAGAAAACCATCTCGTCACCCCAGAACTAAGAACTGCTGTGTAGCTTTTAGCAACTGTTACATTATCACTAACATCATCCCGACACATATCAAATCTAGCTTCACCCGTATTTCTGAAATTACATGTTTGTGAGACATACCCAGGAACATTTATGTAAGAAACTAGAGTGTTTGTACCCGCGGTTGCAGAGCCTGTGAAACCAAAATTATTTAAGTAAACATTTTTTATGGAATAAGCTTGTTCTGGTATTTGTAGCTGAAAAGAGAAAGAAGCCGAATTAGCTAAGCTTGAATTGTAGCTCTGACCCACAAAATATTCTACAGTTTTAGCTCTTGTAGAAGATTTGGCATCATAAGTATAAGTAACAACCAACTCACATCCTTTGCTTCCTGTGTAGTAGCTTGTACTAACAGCAGAACTGAAAACTGAGCAAATTACTGTGCTGCCATCTTCCAAATTGTATAAGCCAGATGCATTGTAGAGCAAAGTGGTTGTGCTAACTTGCTCGTCTCTTAAACCCAAAGCATAAGTAACCTGAGGTTGTTGATAACCTTGTAGAGAAGAATTTATTCCTATATAAGTTGTGTAAGCAGTAGTACCTGCACCACTGCCGTAAGCTATGGCAAAAGTTACCCTGTTATACACATTTCTTATTGCTTTGTTATTTTCAGGCAAAGGAACTTGCTTCTGAAATGTTGCTGTATGGTTTGCTGTGTATAGACCACCATCTTGCCCTATCAAATATCTTAAAGTCTTTAATTGTATAGGCGAGCTTACATCATATTCATAAGTGAGTACTAGTTCAGTTCCCACTCCATGGATTGCATAACCAGCTGTTGGTAAAAAGTTGAAAGTATGAGAAGTAGTTGTATCAAAAATGTTTTTGTATAAGAATATATGTGTGGTTGTAGTTGCACCAGCGTTATCTATAGGAGTACCTGAGACGGCGTTGCTACCATCAAGGTTTATGGAGATACCTTCGTCTGTAGTTCCTCCTGGCTGCAGATGTATATAAGTCTCGAAAAAACTATCTCTAACCACAACACCGCTTTCCGGCAAGTTTAAGGCAGGTACGGTAAAAGCTGTAGATGAGCCTACTGCTAAAGTACCAGTTAACTGACCTATGAAAAACCTTACAGTCTTTATTTGTCTTGGTGAGTCAGAATCATATTCATAAGTTAGAATTAGCTTAGCATTTTCTCCTTGTCTGATTGCGTTGAATTTCACGTAGAGAGTAAAAGTATAAGTTCCATTTTGGTTTATATAATCAAATGCTGAAGTAGCATCTACAAGAATCACATATGGCATATTTTCTCCGGTAGCTGAAGGACCAGCTGCTGTGGTGAGTAGAGTAGTGTTAGTAGTGCCGTTACCAATCTTTACAGTTTGGTCAGCTGTAATCTGTGTGTTGTATATGTTGTTCTTTATTTCAACTATAGCACTTTTTATTTTTGGATTTTTTTCAGGTAAGTAAATGGTAAAGCTTGCTGATTTTTCTGTATTAGCAGCCATTTGTGTCATGTCTTGATAAATGAAGTATTCAACAGTTTTTTGTTCTATGATAGGAATTTCATTTTCTGTGATATCCCAAGTCAAACCATCGGCATTAAAATTCAAGTAAGAATTTATTTGTTGTTGGTCTAGAGTTGAAGCATTTCCCGTAATGTTTACAGAAGAAGTTTGATTGAATTGTGATATAGGATCAATTTCTTGAGTGAAAGCTGTTGGCAATTTAAAGAGAAAGATAAAAGAAATTAAAGTTGCCAATAAAAATTTTATTTTCATTTCAGCTTTCATTTAATTCACCTTTTTAAAATTTTAGAAAGTATTTCTATGAAGCCAGGTTTCTTATACTCTATTCCAGCAAGCTTTGAAGCAATTTCAAAAAATGCTTTGCTTGAAGGAGAATTCTTATGAGAAATTAAAACAAGAGTTCTTTTGTTCGTGCTTTCTAAGACTTTTTCATCTTCAGGCACAATCCCGATAACAGACAATTCTGTAAACTGTCTGACCTCCTCAGAAGATATTTCATAAGATTTTTTCTTCACTCTATTTAAAACAATTCCAAGGACTATCGGTCTAGAATCAAAAGAATTTATCAGTTGTTTGCATTTAACAATATCTACTAAAGAAGGTAGAAAAGGATTTGCAACGAAAAGAATTTCATCTGCTGCTTGCAAAGGAATTAAAGCCTCCTTCCCAAGGCCTGGGGCAGAATCCAGAAAAACAAAATCAAAATCTATAAAAATTTCCCTTAAAATTTCTTTAAAATTTGTAATGTTAACATCAATTAAATCCTTGAGCTCAAGAGAAGCTGGTACAATCCTTAGGCCCGAAGGATGAACATAAACAACATCTTTAAGCTTTACTTCTCCTCTTAAAAAATTGTTTAGAGTTAAAGGATAAGAATAAGTTCCAAAGAGTAAGCCTAGATGAGAAGTTGTTAAGTTGCAATCAACAACTACAACCCTTTTTCCAAGCTGTGTTAAAGCCAATCCTAAATTTGCTGCTATCGTGGTTTTACCTACACCACCTTTACCAGAACAAACATCAATTATCCTTACCATTCAGCCAATCCCCTTTTCTTCTTCCTCTTCAATTTCAATGAAAATTTCCGAAGGTCGTGTTTCCATAGGTTGGGTAGCCGTTTCACTTTTTTTCTTCAAAAATTCTTTGACATTCAAAAGATAATGTTTAATTTCTTCTTTTCCTTGTGATTTAATTTTTCTTTTTTTCAGCAAAAAGGAAAGGGAAAATGTAATAACTGCGAAAAGAAAGATGTAAATCCAATCTGGAGCTATTTGAGGTAAAACTATTTTTCCAAAAAGACCAACAGGAGTAGTTTTTGATTCTAAAGTTTGGTTTTTTTCAATTATTGTAAATCCAAAAGTTTTTTCTTTATAAACTTCTTCATTGAAAACTTTTATCTTGCAACTTAAAGTTCCAATAGAAGCATTGGATGGGATTAAAAACTCTATTTTCAGCTTTTTTTCTTCATTAATTTCAAGCTTTCCTATATTATCTTGTAGAATGTAATATTCTTTTGGTATTCCTTCTAGGGAGATGTTCAAATTATGAAGCTCCGTTTGCCCTGTGTTTACCACACTAAATTCCTGAGTGAAATTTTCGCCTTGATTTATTCTTACTGTATCTGGGGAAACGATTGAAATTTCCTTGCTTTTTAAAACTTGCAGAGTTAGTGTGTAATTGAAACTTACATAAGGATGCTTCTTTGCAGTCAAAGTTAAAGAATAGTTTCCTTCTTTTTCTGGCGATAAGAACTCTATGGTGAACAAACCATTCTTATCAGAAAAAACTTTTTGGTTTATGGAAGTGTTTTTGATTTGAATGCTAACGCTAGCATTGTCAACAGAATTTTTATATTCATCTACGACTATCCCTCTAATCCTAACCAAATCTTTAATGTAGAATGTTTGCTTATTAAAATTGAAATCTACCGAAAGTTTTTTCAAAGTGCCAATTGCATAAGAAGATAAGCTTTTAGTGCTAACATAAACCATATTCCTCACTTTGTCCACACTTGCAGGAATTTCATCCCATTTGCCATGACATTCTTTTCTACCGAAGTTCCAGTCTTCACATTTGTAGACTTTAAGTAAATTTTCATCTAACACATTTCTTTCGTCGTATTTCATATCAATTGAAGCTTTGTAATAAGGCAGAGCAACTTCATAAACAAATAAGTTGGCAACATTTAGGCCTTCTAAATCAATTGAATCTAGATAGTAATATCTAATAGGATCTTCAAAGTCATTTATTTCTGCTTCATACAGATGTAGAGTTGACTGTGGGAAAACAATTTCAACATCATAAGTCCCGGGGGGCAAACTACCAGAATATGTCCCCGTTGCATCTGTGTAGAGTCTAAGTTTTTCTATCCCATCCAAGAAAAAGCTAATTCTAGTGTAAATTCCCTTATCGTTTTCATCAACAAATTTTCCAGTTATTGGTACAATATAGTGAATGATTGAACTACTACTATAAGTGTAATTCTTGTGAGAAAGAAAAGCAATCAAAGAATATTTGCCAGGGGATAAGTTTGGAGCAAGTATCGTTACACTGAAAAAGTCGTTAGAAGGAGAAATGGCAACAACACTTGCTTGAGTATTATCAATTTTAATTAACAGATTTTCTTTGTTTAAAGGTATTATATTTCCTCTGTCAAGGGCTTGAATTTTTAGGTTGATTGTGTCATTTGGCTTTATCCAAGTTTTATCTACATTTAATATTGAAAATTGTATTGGTTCATTGATTGTGAAGCTTGTGATTTTTGTGGAATTGGCCCTATCATAAGAGACAATTATTTTTAAACCATGTGTTTTAATTGGGTTTGAAATTTCTGAAGAGTTAAGGAAAATTATCCAACCATCGTAAGGATCATAAGGTGGTCTTATTTCTGGTTGTTTGATTTGATCATCAACAGTTATCATAAAGTTGATATTCGAAGAATTTATTGGAACTGCATCTTTCTTAACCAAAACATCAACCTCAATCATATCGCCAAGATAAATTGTGCTTGGATTAATTCTGTAGATTTCTACATTAAACTTAGATACTGTGATGTTAGTTTCATTTTGAGTATTAGTATTATCTGATTCATCTAAGCAGTTAACAATTGTTCTGAAACTTTCGGATTTATTTCTCCAGTAAGTGGAATCTATTTTAGCTTCGTATAAACCATTTGTTAAATTGAAATTTTCTACGTAAATTATGTAACCAGTTTCCCCAATCAAGGTTGCATTCACTTTTGATCCATTAGTGCAATTTACTTTAATTTCAAGATTTTCATCGATCCAAATTTCTGATGATGGTTTAAGGGTTATTTCACTAATTAAAGGAGAAGCTGTGGCCAGGCTAGGTAAAATCAAAATTCCGAATAAAAATGCAATTAAGATAATTCCTTTCATTTTTTCTCACCTTTTGAAACAGTATAAACATTGGCTTTACCAACTTTGTGGAAATCTAGCTTACCTTGATTCTTCATGGCTTCCAAGTATCCAACAAGAACATATCTTTTAATACCAAGCTCTTTAGCAAGTTCAGAAGTAGACACAATTCTTTTGCTTAGAATTTGGACGATTTTATCTTCTATACTTTTGTCCACAAGACCTTTTTCCATATAGTTTCAATATTGTTTTAATAATATTTAAATATTATTTAAAATATAGTAAATATATTGTTACAATGTGGAGAACTTTATCTAGGCTGGATTGAAAAATAACTTGAGTTTGTCAGTTAGATAGTAAATAAGCCAAATAATTCCTACTTCTTTTTTCATCTCAAAACTCTTTTCAGTTTTATATTTTCCCCCGTCTGAAGCTATGATTAGAGTCATTTTTTCTCCATTCCAAAAGTCCGGATAATAATTAAGAGCTACAGTTTTTTCTTCATTTTCATTTAAAAATCTCACTTTCTTTTGTTCGAATATCCAGCTCATAGGGAAATCATATGGAATGATAACAACATCTTTTGCACTTTTTTTTGCTTTAATGTCAAAAACAATGAAATCGTCATAAGTTCTGAAATTTTTTATTTCAAAAACATCTTCTGGTAAGAAAGAATATTCCTTTTCTATTGTAAAATTTCTTTCTTCGATTTCATTCCCAAAGTACACTCTTGATCTCAGAGTCAGGTTTCCTGTAGAATTGCCGTACAAATAAACTTCAAAATCTTTTCTATCTCCCGGCATCAAAATCTTTTCATTACTCCATGTTGTGAAAATGCTTTTAGAATTGTTAATTATATCAAGCCTAACTCTAGCTCTGTAAGCTACACTGCCTGTATTATAAAATTCTAAATAGAATCTCATAAGATCTTTAGACGGATCGCAAGAAAAATAGACCGTATTTCCTTCAAGATTTTTAGAAACATCAACTTCAATTAAAGTTGCTCTTGATATAGAAAAAAGAAACAAAAATAAAAAGACTAAAAATATTATAATTTTACTATTTCCAAAGGTTGTGTAAAAAATCATATTTCGGTCTCTGCACCACAACATCTATCTCACCAGAATAATTGCCAATTTCTACTTTTTCAGCATAAAAGTTGACTTCTACCGTAATAGTTTCGTTTGGTTTTAAGATGAAATTGTTTTTTGTAAAATTAACAAAAGATGAAATATTACCATAAACTTTTAATAGAATTTTGGCATTTTTATCTTTCAAATTTGTTAGTTCAATAAATCTTGTGACAAAATTTTGACCAGGAGGAACAATCCCGAAATTTAAGTTCCAAGGATCAATAACGAATCCCAAGGTTAATTTTTCTTGATTTAGTGTGTTGGGCAAAACTTGTGCACTAGTTGGATATCTTGTTATTTCGTATGTGAAGAGCAAATCAGAATGTTTTTCAAAAGTTCTGTTTTCAATTAAGCCTCTTGGTTGATAGGGGAAATTAGTTAGCAAGATGAGTAATATTAGCAAAATTGAAATAAATAATAGCAGAGTTTTCTTCTTCATTTATACCACTTGTATATCAAAATTGCTATTAATACTATTAAAATAATTATTACTATCCATAATGGAAATTCAATAGGTTTTTCTATAGGCGGGACAAATTTTACTACTAGAGTTGAATTTTTAGATGTTGAGCCTGTTGTATAGCTCACCGTTGTGACAACTAAAAATTCTCCAGATGAAACTTTATCTGAAGGCAGAAATGTTTTAAGGACAGCAATTTCCCCAGGTTTAACAAGTTGAGTTGGTGAGATTGTATTTTCTATTAGCTCACCATTTCTAAAAATGCTTTGTAGAGATCTTGCAGAAATTGTAACTGTTCCTGTATTCTTGAAATATGTATTTATTCCTAGCCTGCCACCAGAATATTTTTCTGGAGTCACATCAAGGATTATACCCTCTCTTTTACTTTCTCCCGGTAACTTGAACAAAATTGTAACAGATGTTATAGCCACAACTCTTGCTCCGGCTTGACCAAGTGCTTCGGACGGTACATAGGGAGAGGGTTTTATCTTGAGTAAATGATATCCCGGCTCTGCTTGTTTAGGTATATTTAATAAAAAACTAATTTCCTTCCATCCCCTTATTTCCCCTCCTTTGGTTTTTAAAGTTTCATTACTCGGCTTAAGCTCTATAGGGTTTGATAAGAATTCTGCCCAGCTAGCCACTTCTTCTTCCGAATAATTGAAAATAAGCTGATTATATTGATCTCTGGAGAAAAAGTCTAAATTACCATTTTCAGCTTCAATATAAACTAGCAAAGGTTCAGCAGAAGGAGTAACAAGGAAAAATTTCACTAAATTTGTTGAACCAGCTTCTATTTCACCTAAATCTACTATAGGAGGAGAAACACCGACAGTGAATTCTGCAGCCAAAACTGAAGGTATTAGAAATAGCAAGATTGTGAAGCTTATAATTAAATCAAATCGCATATTTAAACTATTTATTTAAATTTAAAATAAGTGTGTATGGAAGAAAAAAGACTATTAAAAGCAAAAAATTTGAAGATTATTGACCATTTAGGTACTTACTATGCTACTTTTGATGGTAGTAAAATGTGGAAGATGGAAAAGTGGCTTGTTAGACTTATTATGATGTGTGATGGTAAAAAAACTTTTGATCAGATAGCGGAGGAAGTGGCAAAGTTATCTGGCATTTCAAAAGAAGAGGTTAAAATAGGCTTGACTCCTGTTCTAGAGGAATTAGAAAGGGAAGGTTTCATAGTTTACATTTAATATTTTTTCAGCTTGAAGAGTCTATAAGCTCCAATTTTCCTTTCAGTGATTTTCCCTTCACCTAAGAGCTCGTGAAGGTAAATAGTTGTTTTAAATCTATTTATATTACCGAGCCTTGAAATCTCTTGAATTGTTAGACCTCTTGGCTCTTTTCCAAGAATTTCAAGAATTTTTTGTTTAAAATCTACCATATTTAATATTTTTGTTTAAATGTATTTATTAACTTAGTATTTAAAACTTATGCTGCTATAATTTTTATCATTAATTTTTTCTTTATAGAATAAATTTAATTTGTAAACTGTTTGAAGCATCAAGTTTAAATAATAGTATTAATAAAATTATTAAATATGAGAATTTACAGTAATGTTAAAATAAAAAAACCCGAGCTTATGATTCTTACAGCAATTCTATTTAGTTTAGCGATATATTCATCGATAGTATTAGCGGCAGAAGATACAGTTACCGTTGATGTGAGTGTAGCAAGTGTTGCACAGATATCAGTAATACCGGAGACTCTCACTTGGTCAAATATTAATCCAGGGACTGCGGGAACGACACAATCTTTAAACATAAAAAATACTGGTTCTGTGAATGTAACTAACATTTATGCTTATGTTGATACTTTGACAGATGAGACAACAAGACCTTATGGTACTGGAGACCCAGCTAAGTATGCAGCAGGTGGTGTGATTGTTTTAAGGAACAAAACAGATTCTACCTACTATTTTGCAGGAAGACTGGAATGGAACTGGACAGAAGATGTGGGAAATAAAGATCTTTCAGCCATATCCTCTCCAGTAGCATGGGGTTTCTTCAAAAACACTAGCTATGAATATTTCTGGGCCTTGGGGAATGGAACTAATGGCTATTGCAACAATACGGGAGCACAATTCGCTATAGAAGACGATCCTGACAATGGAACGCAAGCAACGAGAACACCTCTAACAACTGGCATACACCTTAATGGAGGAGATACCAATTGGGGGTATTTCAATATTACTAGGGCTAGTGCTCCATTATACCAGAGCTGTGTGGCAGCTTACTACGACTGTACAAAAATTTACA
>JAVZGQ010000008.1:0-19766 GCA_038998585.1 Candidatus Aenigmatarchaeota archaeon | reverse complement strand
GCAGAAACTACATGGTGGCCGGGATTTCATATTAAATATCCTGATTTTAATTTGACTTCTGGAGCAGAGCATCTCAGACTATTCAATGTAAAATATTATTTAGTTTCATCTGACAAAGTAAAAGAGGAGATAAAAAATAATAGAAATTACAGATTTCTTAAGAGTGTTCATGGGTTTGAATTTTATTTATTAAATGAAGATTCAAAGTATATTGAGCTGTCCAAGAATGAACCAATTCTTGTTTTAACAGATGATTGGAAACCTCTATCTTACGAGTGGTTCAGTTCTGATTTTATAAATGTTCCTTTAGTGTTCGTTTCCAACCCTGATAAAATTGATTTTAGTTATTTCAGAATAGTTGTTTTAAATAAATCAATAAAGGTTCCGGAAGACAAATTGGTTTTTAGGAATATGTATGAAGCGATGAAAGAATCAAAAGTTATTGAACAAGATTGTAATATTATTGAAAACTTGAAGGAGGAAGAAGTAGTAATTGAAACGAATTGCATTGGAAAGCCGCTTATAATTAAAGTCCCATATTTTCCAAATTGGAAGGTAATTGGGGCAGAAAAAATTTACTTGAGCTCACCCAATCTAATGATAATATTTCCAAAAGAAAATCGAGTGAAACTTTATTATGGAAATATCATAGCAGATATTGTAGGTGCTATCTTGAGCTTAATTGGAATTTTTTGTTTGATATTTATTATTTTGAGGGGCTTTAAATGTTCATTCTCAGCAGTTGGCCAGAATTTTACTCTATTTTTTATTCTCAGTTTTTTACTTGAGAAACGTGTGTGATATAACCTTACCCACTCTATTTTTTTCTATAGCTTCTTACTACATTTATCAACAATAATCATAGCTCCTTCATTATTCTTTCTACCAGTATTGAAATCCAATAAATATCTTAAACACACTATTGTTAACTTCTTTGAGTCTCTTTTTTCAAAAGAGTCTTTGAAGATTGTTTTAGGTTTTATCTTACCTTTTATTATTTTTTGGTTCTTTGTATATTTGCCATACCAAAACAAGACCTATAGACCAATTTATGGTGATGCTTTTGGTGACGGTGATAGTACGATGTTCGTTCCTCTATTCATATTGTTTATGAAAATTACACATTTTTTCATCCCAACATTAATGGATATGCTAAACCTCCTGCTCTTCATGTTTCCTGTAGGAAGTATTTTATGGCTAGCCCTTCTCATTGATAATTGGGGGGCATTAAAAAGGATAAATTGGTTTTGTTTTTCTTAATCTGTTGTTTGTTAGGATAGTATTCATAGTATTATGGAATCCTAATTTTGGTGCCAAGTTAGACTATAATCTTTTTAGTCCAGCCATATTGGCAATGGGTGTTTTCATGTCTTACAATTTATCCTCAAATTTAAATAAAGAATATTATCCCTAAATTACAATTCTGGCTCTTTTGTATCTCTTTTTCACTTGTTGCCAATTGTGCTTACTACTGCATGAAATTTGCCTTAAACCATAAATCTAACAATTTGAAGAATACTCTAGCCGAGTCAATTAAAATATCGTAGTGTGTCTTTCTCGTATCTTTGCAAATTACTGGAATTTCTATAATCTTTAATCCAGCTTTTTTAGATTTCACGAGAAGTTCCACGTCAAATAAAAAATCTTCTGACTCTATTTCTTCTGACAATTTTTTAATTTTAGATTTTCTGAAAGCCTTAACAGATTGTGTATCACTAATTCCTAAACCAAAGAAAATGTTAACAAGAAAATTGAAGATAAGTGAAAATAGTTTTCTTATGATGGGTCTTCTGACAATACTTTTTTTGGAAGATTTTGAGCCTATCACCAAATCGTATTTTTTTAATAATGGAAGTGCATCTTTGATGAATTTTAGATCAAATGACATATCGATAGGTAAAAAAATTATATTTTCAAATTTAGCTTTTCTTATCATTTCTTTTAAAGCTAGCCCTATGCCTCTCTTTTCTATTCGAATGAATTTAATTCTCCTGAATTTTTTTGAAAGAGTTATCCCTTTTTCTTGTGTTAAATCAGTTGAGCCATTGTCACATAAAATTATCTCATATCTTCTGTGTTTTCTTTCCATATATTCTACTATTTTTTCTGAATTTTTTTCTAGAACTTTTTCTTCATTATAGACTGGTATTATTATAGAGATGGGAACATTATTCATACAAATATCATATTTTTAATTTTTTAAAAAATATTTAAGGGGATATTAAACCCTGCTTTATTTGCTAGAAAGGAGATCAATTGTCTTATTTCAAATCTTGGTCTCCACCTAAAAGCTTCATTGCTTGAAAGCCTTATTGTTCCTTTATCACCATTTATAGTAACTTGATAACGATTATTTTCATTCAATAACTTTATCCTTGGCCTGAATGAAATAACCCTTAAATTTTCAGGGTATTTTTTTAAACACTCCAGATATTTATCATTCTTTTCTAAACAATCTGCTTTTAGAATTTCATAAAACAAACCATCAACATGCTTGAACATTGCTTGTTTAAGCTCCGTTGCATGATTGGAATAAATTTCTTGAAGTTGTTTTGAGTTGAGGGTTATTGGTTTGAATTTGACATTCAGCAAGCTTTCAATAAAAGAAACTATTTCTTGAGTTTTTTGGTCTGGGCCACGATAAACTTCCAAAGTTTTGAATAAAAGATTTATGAAACAATAGGTTCTTTTCAAGACTCTTTGCTTACCGTTGTTTTTTAGAAAAGAGACTATTTCATAAATATCCTCTTCGCTCATCGCTTGCCTTAAAGCTGTTTCCACATCTTCATAATACCAATACTGCAAGAAAACTTCTCCTTTGCTGTATTTGCTTTCTTTTGCGGTTAACCAACTGTTCCCATTTTTCTTATTATTCAGAATTTTAACTATATCCTCAGCACTCGATAAACTTTCGAAAATGAAAACCGTTATTGTTGGCATCTTTTAGAATTGCGTTAAGAGCTTTTTATATAAATTTTGAACTTACTAAGCAAGTGAAAAATAGCCTTTCCAAACAACTATTCTCGCAAAAACTGTTTTTATTTCGCCATTTAAGTCTTGAATTAGCATTGGCAACTCATAAACAACTCTAGTCATTGAGCCAGTTGGTGTTTTTCCGTAATGAGGAGAAACCGTTAAGGAGGTGGAATTTTGAAATTGGTGACCCGTGGCATTTGTTATTGTAACTGTGACCAGAAAAGAACCTATTTCACTCGGTGCATTGAAATCACAACTCCAATTTCCTTCATTTGTATCGGGACAATTGACAGTTGAACTGCCGATAGTTAAGTTGACTGCCCCACTTATACCAGTCCCGTTAGAATATTTGGCAACTCCGCTTGCCTTTATTCCATCATTCCACCAAACTTTTGTGGAATTTATATTAATTGTAACAGTGTCCCAATTTGAGGCTAAAGAAATGGCAAATAATAAAAATATGAAAAGTAAGGAAAGAATTAACGGCCCTATCTTCATATTATTTATTAAGTTAATAGCTCAAATTAAATTGTGGTTGTATGCCCGAAGAAAAAGAATTACAAGAGAAAATAATAGTCTACAGATTAATGGAAGCTAAGCTAGAAAGCTTAATGAAGCAGAGAGAAAATTTAATTAATAGTTTAATGGAAATTGAGGAAAGTATAGCTGGAATAGAAGAATTGAAAGATAAAGGTGGTGATATAATTTTTTCTTTGGGGTCACAGACCTACATACCTTGTCAAATAGTCAAAAAAGATAAAATAATAGTTGAAGTTGGGGCAAATGTTGCTATAGAAAAAAGTTTAGAAGAGGGGAAGCAAATTTTAAAGAAGAGAAAGGATGATGTAGAAAAATCAATAGTAAGTATAGAAGCTGTAATAAACCAACTGTCTTCTCAATTAAAAGAGTTGAACAAGGAAATAAGAGATATTGTAGAAAAGAGAAAGGTTGTCTGAATGTTTGAACTTTTGAAGAATAAGCTAAAAGATGCGATAAAATCTATTTCCGAAAAAATTGAAAAGAAGGATGATGAAGAAAAGCCTAAAAAAATTTTCAAGAAAATTAAGGAAAGTGTGATTAAAGCTGTTACAGAAAAGCAATTGAGTGAAGAAGATGTAGAACCTGTTTTGAGCAAAATTGCAGCAGACTTAATTGAAGCTGATGTTGCTTATGAAGTTGTTGAAAAAATAAAAGAAGATCTAAAGAAAAGTCTTGTGGGGAAGCCAATTAAAAGAGGTAGTGAGAAGGAAGTTGTAATCGAAGCTCTTAAAAAAACTTTGTTTGAAATTTTAAATGTCCCTAAAATCGATTTGGAAGAAATAATCAAAAAGGCAAAAAATGAAAACAGGCCAGCCGTATTTTTATTTTTTGGTGTAAATGGTGTTGGCAAGAGTTTAAACTTATCAAAAACAGCATATTGGCTTAAAAATAAGGGTTATAAGCCAATATTAGCCGCTGGGGACACTTGGCGTGCTGCTGGCTCGCTTCAACTTGAAAAATATGCTGAAAGAATCGGTGTACCTGTGGTGAGCCAAAAACAATACAGCGATAGCTGTGCTGTAATTTTTGATGCAATCAGCTCTGCCAAGGCTAGAAAATATGATGTAGTCTTGGGTGATACGAGTGGTAGAATGCATACAAAGAAAGACCTAATAGACGAGTTATCAAAAATTGTTAGGGTTAACAAGCCTGATTTGAAAATATTGGTTTTGGATAGTCTTACAGGATCTGATGTGATACCACAGTTCGAATTTTTTGAAAAAAGTGTTGGTGTAGATTCAATAATCTTTGCTAAGAATGATGTGAATGAAAAAGGTGGTAATATATTGTCTGTTTGCTACCTGTTCAAAAAACCAATCATATTTTTAGGGACTGGTCAAAATTATGGGGATTTTATAGAATACGATCCAAAAGAATTTGTAAATTCTTTGTTGGGTGCTTAAATTTAAAACATATTAATAGCCCACCGAAGATTTAAAGCAATTAATGTTCTTTAAGCAGAACAAAAATTTAGAAAAAACAAGCTATTCTCTCACCCTAAAGCAAAATCCTGATTTTGATTGTGGTTTACTAATTGTTGTACGAAGTGGTACACATTAATTTACAATAAACTTAGTGCCAATGCTAATTTAAAAAATAGTAAAATCAAAAGATAAGAGTATTCCAATTATAGTTAATATAAATTGTTTAAACCTAAATTTTACTTATGCTCGAAGCATTTGGCGGGAAGTTAAAAGATATAATTAAAAAGTTGGTTACTGGTACATCTATTGATAAGTCCGCTGTAGAAGAAATACTGAATGAATTGAAAATAACTTTGATTAAATCTGATGTTGATTTAAACCTAACAGAAGAATTGATAAAAAATATAAAGAAAAAATGTTTGGAAGAAAAAATTCCGGCCGGCTTAACTTTGCGTGAACATGTTTTAAAGACAATTTACGAGGAGCTTGTCAAGCTTCTTGGCGAAAAACCCGTCGGATTGATTGGTAAGAAGAAAATAATGTTTGTTGGTTTGTTTGGTAGCGGAAAAACTACCTCAATTGCAAAGCTTGCACGCTATTTCCAAAAACAAGGTCTAAGACCGGCTTTGGTTGCGTTAGATTATCATAGACCTGCAGCACCCGAACAGCTCAAGCAACTTGGAGATCAGATTAAAGTCCCTGTTCATATTGACAAAAACAAAAATTCTTTTGAAGCTGCTTCTGAGGGTATGAGAAAATTTGAAAAATATGACACGATAATTTTTGACACTGCTGGAAGAAATGCATTGGATAAAGATCTAGCAGAAGAGTTGAAAAAATTGGGGGAAATTATAAGACCTGACGAAGTCTTACTAACAATACCTGCCGATTTAGGAAAAATTGCTAAGAGACAGGCAGAAGAGTTCCACAAGCTTGTTGGTATAACAGGAATTTTTATAACTAAGATGGATGGTACCGCTAAAGCTGGAGGGGCTTTGGCTGCTTGCTCTACAACAAAATCCAAAATAAAATTCTTGGGAACTGGTGAGCATATAGAAGACTTTGAAGTTTATGATCCTGAAAGGTTTGTATCTAGACTGCTTGGTTTGGGAGATTTACAAACCTTGCTTGAAAAGGCAAAAGAGGCCGAGATAAAGCCTGAAAAAGTTGAGAAGATTGTTGAAGGTAGTTTCACGCTACAAGATTTTATGGAGCAAATAGAAGCTATGAGCAAGATGGGACCACTTGGAAAAATTGCTAGTATGATTCCTGGATTGGGTATGAAAGTGCCTGAAGATGTTTTGGAAAAACAAGAAGAGAAGATGAGGCGCTATAAACACATAATACAATCTATGACAAAAGAAGAGAGGGAAAATCCAGAAATAATCAATGTATCAAGAATAAAAAGAATTGCTAAAGGAAGTGGAAGACCGGAAAGCGAAGTTAGAGAGCTTTTACAACAATATGAGCAGATGAAAAAGTTAATGAAAATGCTTGGTGGTAAAGCTGGTCTAGAGAGGGGCGCCTTAGGTAAGCTCATGAAACAATTTGGTCTCAAAATATGAGAGAATTTATTTTGAAAGCATCAAAAGCTTTCACCACCCCTTTCAATATCGATGATTTGGCCGGCTCTGGAAGAATTGACCTAGTTTGCCGTTGTATTTCAAACGCGTTTTTCGTCTCTGAGGCGATAAGGAAAGATGTCAACTTTCACGCTGTTTTAGAGGGACCGAAGGAGCCCCCGAAACTTTTAAGCTTTTTTGGAAATGAATTGAAGAATGTTTCTCCAGATGAAAGAAACATAGGCTCTTGGGTAAAAAAAGCTGTTGAAGTTGGTCTTGGTATGAAGATGGGTGAGAAAAGAAAAGTCTCTGACGGCATTTTGGTTGTCAAAAAAAGTTTTGAGGAGCTTGTGAAAGAAAAAAGAAGGGAGAGTCAACTAATTTATCTTCACCCTAATGGGAAAGATATAAGAGAATTCGAATTTGAAAGGGATGTCTGCTTTGTTTTGGGTGATCACAAAGGCCTGCCAAAAAACACAGAAAGGCTCTTAGATAGGGTTGGTGCCCAAAGGATTTCTGTCGGAAAAATGACCTATTTATCCTCTCATGTAATAGTTATTTGCCATAATGAGCTCGATAGGAGATTATAACATTCTTCTAATTTTTTCATTCAGTCTTATAATGTTGGTCTTGCCGTAAGATTCTTTGTCTATTACTCCTCTTCTTCTCAAATTTTCAAGAACTCTAAAAGTTTTGACCTTACCAAAAGTTCGAGAAAGCTTGTTCTGAAAAATTTCCCCTTTGTTTTCCAATATTTTTTTCATTATCTCCCTTTCCTCTGGATTGAGGATTTCGATTAAAGAGAAAAGGAGTTGAACTTGCTTTTCCTTACTTTCTCCAATTTTTGGAGACATGAAGTAGTATAATGTTGAACCTATCAAGAGACCTAGGGAAGCAAAAGTTGGGATTAAAATTGGTATTGGTAAAGTGCAGCTGCAAGCTGTGCCTTCAATAATGTGAGTCTGGGCATAGAGTGTGCTGAAAGAAACTGCAAAGATAAAGCCCGAAAGTAGTATTATAGGTATGATATTACCTCTTTTTAAAATTTCCATAATTAATTATTAAAAAAGCCTTTAAAAAAGGTTTCAATTTTTGAAACTTAAATTTAAATATGGTTTCTCCCCTGATAATTTTATGGATCTAAACGAAATTCTGATATCCGAAAGGACATCAAAAGCAAAGGAAAGTTTTAGAATAAGCTCCAAGAATTATTTGGAGATATTTAACTATGCTGTTAAAAGTATAAATGAAAAAGAACTTAAAAAAAAGCTAAGGGATATAAAAGAATACTCGATAAAAAATATTGAAAAACTGAAGAAAGAAGCCATAAAAAATTTGAGGGACCAAGATATAAAAGTTTTTGAAGCAAGAGATGCAAAAAAAGCTATAAATATTATACAAAAAATTATTCCAAGGAACGAAATTGTGGTTAAATCAAAATCTAATACTCTGAACGAAATAGAAATTGGAAAGCTCAAGAAAAGGAATGAACTTGTGGAAACTGATTGTGGTGAATTTCTTATTGAAATTTCTGAGGAGAAAGGAACTCATCCCGTAACTCCTGCTATTCATTTGTCGGTTGAAAGAATTTCAGATATGATAGAAAAAAGATTTGGAGAAAAGATTGAACCAAAAGCTGAAAAAATAGTTGATTGGGTCAGAAATCGCATTAGAGAAAAGATTTTAAAAGCAAGATTTGGTTTAACAGGGGCAAATGCCATTTCTGTAGATGGTAATATAGCAATACTTGAAAATGAAGGAAACATCAGCTTAATAACAAGACTGGTAGAAAAACATGTAATTGTCGCTGGAATAGAAAAAATTGTACCATCTGTTGAAGATGCTTTACTTATTTGTAAAGCTTCTGCAATTTGGGGTACTGGAACAAGGTGGCCCGCTTACATAAACCTTATTTCTTCTCCAAGTAAAACTGCAGATATTCAAAAGGAAATTGTGAAAGGGATGCATGGAGCAAAAGAAGTTTACTTGATATTGCTTGACAATTGTAGGAAAAGAGCTATAGAAGAAGGGTTTGAAGAAGCTTTTTATTGCATAAATTGTGGCGCCTGCCTTTATTTTTGCCCAGTTTACAGGCAAATTTTTGATAGATATGGATTGAATTACCTTGCCGGTATTGGTGTGTGCAAAACAGCTTTCATAAATGGATTAAAAGTTGCTTTTGATAGAGGACTTTACTATTGTACTACTTGCAAAGCTTGCAAACAGAATTGCCCACTTGAAATAGATTCGTCCGAACTTGTGAAAAAAATTAGAGAAAGAGCTGTCAAGAGTAAATTGGAAACAAAAACAAACAAGAAAATGGTTGACAATGTAAGAAAAGTTGGCAATCCGTTTGGTAAAATGAGATTGGGTGAAATTCCAAAAGAATTGTATTGTTGTTAGGTGAAAATATGAAAGTTAAAATAAGTATATTTATTCCGATTGCCACGATAGCATTAATTGCTGCTGTAAGCTACTTTTTATTTCTACCAAAGAGTTCTCATATGAATGATTGTGGTAAGCCTCTAGAAGGTTTTGATGTCCTATTTGTCTATCTTAAAGATTGTCCGCATTGTAAAAATGATATAGAAAGAATGAAAAAGCTAAACATCTCAGAAAGATTCTACATGATTGATGCGGTTGACAAAAAATGCGAAGATGTGGTCGAAAATTATAAAGACTATATAATTTATCATAAAAACTCGAATTATATAACCGCTCCTAGTGGGATTTTCACCCCCACAAAAGTTTGTTTGTATAACAATAAAACTCACATTGGTGAACAAAATGAAAAGGATTTGATAGAATTTTATGAAAATTGTGTAGGTGTAAAACCATGATCCCTTTTTCAATTGAACAATTACCACTCCCTTTGGCTGGGATGGTACTGGGTTTAGTGGATGGTGCTTTGAATCCCTGCGCCCTTTCTGTTATTTTTTTCCTCACGGCCTATCTTTTAGCAATCGGGTCAAGAAAAAAATGTTTGATCTTAGGACTAATTTATTCTTCCGCGATTTTCATAATTTATTTCTTGTTCATGTATAGTGCTCTTAACTTGCTTTTATTTATAGGATATACGAGAATTGTTAAGAATGTAATTGGTGTAATATTAATATTGGCAGGCCTTATTGAGATGAAAGATTTTTTATTTTATAGCAAATGGTTTTCACTACAAATACCGAAAGCTGTGAAACCGAAAATAAAAAGTTTAATTAAAAATGCCACGATACCCTCGACTATCGTCCTTGGAGTTTTGGTTGCATTTGCAGAAATACCTTGCGCTGGAGCTTTTCCACTAGCTTATTTGGCTATGATAGGATCAAAAAGTGGAATAGAGGCAGCTTTTTACATACTTATATACAACATCTTCTTCATATTGCCTATTGTTTTTTTAACTATCGGCTTTTATTTTGGTTATTTAAAAATAGAAAAAGCTGAAAAGACTAGGCTTAAATTCAGAAGACATATGAGACTTATTTCTGGGGTGATATTAGTGATATTGGGTCTGGCTTTCTTGTTGGGGTGGTTTTAGTGGGTTTACTCAATCTTTCTGGAAATATTTTATTCTATCCTGGCTGTATGATGAAATTTGTTACAAAAAAGCAAAACGAAAATTATAAGAAAATTTTGAAAAAAATTGGATTAGACTTCATAGAACTGAAAGAGCTTGAAGTTTGTTGCGGTTCACCAGTTCTGTCGGCCGGTTATCTCAAAGAAGCTAAGAGGCTTGCTGAAAAAAATTTAAAAACTTTTAAAGAACATTCTGTTAAAAAGATTATAACACCCTGTCCAGCCTGTTTCAGAATTTTTTCTCAAGAATACCCGAAGCTAATTAAAGGATGGGACCTGAAAGTTGAACACATAATACAAACAATTGCAAAAGCTATTGACGATGGGAAGCTAAAGCTAATGAAAAGAAAGATAAAAGTTACTTTTCACGATCCTTGCCACCTTGGAAGATACTGTGGAATTTATGAAGAACCTAGGAAAATAATAATTAGCAAGGCAGAGCTCAAAGAAATGGGAATGGTAAGAGAACAGAGCCTTTGTTGTGGTGGGGGAGGGGGAGTGAGATCAAACTATCCTGAACTTGCTAAAGAAATGGCAAAAGAAAGGCTGAAACAAGCCGAGCAGACCAGAGCCCAAATTTTAGTAACCAGTTGTCCCCTCTGCTTTGTTCAGCTAAAAGAAGCTAGTGAAAATTCTAAAATAAAGGTAGTTGAAATGAGTGAATTTATTAATGAAATGTAAATCTATTTCTTAGAGAACATGAGAACTGAAGAAAAAGTTATAGAAATTTTGAAAGAAGGTTTTGTGTGTGACAATTGTCTAGGCAGGTTTTTTGGTAACTTGCTATCAGGCATCTCGAATAAAGAAAGGGGTAGGATCTTGAGAAATTATCTAGCTTTTTTAATAGATTCTGGTGAAAAGGTTGATGTTGACCCAAGTAATTTTTATGGCATTAAATTCAGGAATATTAAGCTTGAATTAAAAGAAAAAGGAAGCTGTAAAATTTGCCAAAATTTTTTTGAAAAAGAAATTGAAGAAACCGCAAAAAGAATTGTTGAGGAGTTGAAGGAAATAGATTTTGACACTTTCTTGATAGGTTCGATCCCAAGGGATGAGATGTTGAACGAGGAAGAGAAAATTCAAGAAAAAATAGGCATAGAGTTTTCTGAGCTAATAAAATCTGAAATCAACAGAGAGTTAGGGAAAAGAATAGAGAATTTAACTGGTAAAAAATTTTCTCTTAAAAATCCTGATTTAGTAATAATAGTTAACTTAAAAACAGGTAAGATTAGAAAAGATATAAGGAATTTGTTTGTTTATGGAAAATACAAGAAACTCGTGAGAGGTATTCCTCAGTCTAAATGGATATGCTCTAAGTGTAAAGGTAAGGGCTGCCTTAGGTGTAAAGGCGCCGGAAAACTTTATCCCACATCTATTCAAGAAATAATAGAAAAACCTTTGTTGAAAGCGTCGAAAGCAAAAAAGTCTGCTTTCCATGCTTCTGGTCGCGAGGACATTGACGCAAGATGCTTAGACTGGAGACCTTTTGTCATAGAACTCATTAAACCTTTGAAAAGAGACATTAGACTGAAAGAAATGGAGAAAAGGATAAACAAGTCGAGAAAAGTCAAAGTGAAGCTTCTTAATCTTGTTGATAGAAGTTCTGTAGTCAAAATAAAGACTGAAAGGTTTGATAAAACTTACCTTGTTGAAGTTGATTTTGAGAAAGAGATTGACAAGAAAAAATTGAAAGAATTAAAAAAGCTTGAAGGACAAATTATTTTTCAAAAGACTCCACTGAGGGTTTTACACAGAAGGGCTGACAAAATGAGAAAAAGAATTGTAAAGAAAATTTCCTGGAAGGTTTTAAATAAAAAAAAGTGCCTTTTCAAGATAAGGGCTCAGTCTGGTCTATATATAAAAGAGTTTATATCTGGAGACGAGGGCAGAACAAAACCAAACATATCAGAATTAATATCTAATAAACCAAAAAAAATAAAGTTGGATGTTGTAAAAATTCATAGGTGATGGGATGAAAAGATCTCGAGGATTTAGGGTAAAAACAAGAAATGCTTTAAAGCAAAAACCGGCTTACAGGCCAGCAATAACACGCTTCTTACAAGATTTTAGTATAGGTCAGAAGGTTGTAATAGAGCAAGAACCGTCTTCCCAAAAAGGTATGCCACACTCAAGATATAAGGGTAGAATAGGTAATATTATAGGCAAGAGGGGAAAAAGTTATATTGTTGAGATAACAGATGGAAATAAGGTGAAAAGGCTGATTTCAAGGCCTGAACATTTGAAGGCGATAGTATGAAAGTAATATCTGAAAAAGAAATAACGGATGTCGAAGCTAGAGAAATTCTGGAGAATAGGGAAAAGGAAGGAGAATTGAAGTACGAGCAAAAGGTTACTTTAGCCTTGCTTAGGAAGTTCATCCAAACAAACCCTGAAAAGATAAAAAAGCTTGTGGAAGAACTTAGATCAATTGAGAGATTGAGAGAAAAACAGATCGTTGCAATCGCCAATTTTTTGCCTGAGGATAAAGACGATCTTAGAGCAATACTTCATAAAGAATACACTGCGTTCACTCAAGAAGAAATTAATAAAATTCTTGAAATTGTAAAAAAGGTCGTTTGATTTTTGGACTGGTGTCTATGAAAGATGATTTTGCAATAATACTGGATTTTTTCCCACACGGCAAGCCTGGAGATAGAAAGGCGGAGCCTGTAGCCCAGGCAGTAGGCGATAGGTTTTTCACTTTGCTCGAGATCGTGATAAAGGAGGGTAATGTAGTAAAGCCCGGTGATAGGGTTTATATCGGTGAGGGGAAATGGGACATTGTTAAGTATATAAGGGGTAGAATAAAATATTCTGATCTAACGAATTTTGCTAAAAACGAACTTGAAAATGTAATTCGTGATTTAGTGTCGAAAAATGAGTCTAGATTTATTAATTTTTTCAATAAGGCAATGCCTTTAACTACTCGCTCACATACATTAGAGCTTTTGCCTGGAATCGGGAAAAAGCATCTTTGGGAAATCCTCTCCAAGAGGAAATCTGAACCTTTCAAGAGTTTTCAAGACTTACAAGAAAGGATAGAAATGTTGCCCGATCCAAAAAAAATGATAGTGAAGAGGATAATAAACGAGTTGGAAGAAAAGGACAGGCATAAGCTTTTTGTCGGCGGTCTTTTTTAGATTAGCATTGCCCACCAGAGCTTGTGGCACTCCCTGAACCTATTGGCCCAATTCCAGGAGACTCTGTTGTTGTACTCAAACTTTGAGAACATTCTGACGGCGGGGTCTTAAAGGCTGAGCATATTATTTGCTTGATCGACTCTGATGCCCTGTTGACACTAACAGTCACGCCATTCACAACAAAGGTTGGCGAACCCCTTACATTATAATTATCATTCAATTCTGAGTCTATCGGGTAGGGTGGATAAGTGCTGCCACTTCCTTTGAACAAACCGGTGAGGTTGAATTGCTTGTCTGTGGTTTCCATACAAGTGTCGAGCCTTGCTTTATCTATTTTGGTCTCTTGGATACACCTATCAGCATCCCCACTTTGGACGAAGCATCTTAAGTAGGCTGTGAACTTATCTCTTTGCTCTTTTTGTATGCAGTACATGCGCGTGTTTTCTATCATCTCTTTTTCACCGTGCATGATGTAATCTACAAAGTTTACATATAAATCGGCTTTATTGTCTAAAAGCTCTATAACTGGGATGTAGGCTTTTAAAAATTGTAGACCGAAAGGACAATAACTCATCACGAAAACCCTTGCTTCTGGCCTGTCAGTCTTTGGAACCTCTTTTTGTGGTTGCTCTTCATACTCTTGTATTTTTAGTTGATTACTCATGTTAAAACCTTGTAAGAAAAGATAGCCTCCATCTTTTGAAGCATAAACTGAAATTCTGTTTCCTTGATAATTTACCATTATTTCGTAAAAGCTGCCTTTGTCATCAACAGAAACTAGGCTTGCGGCTGTTCCTGGCTGAACCAAGTTTTGATTTATATAATTAATGACTTTTTCACCAATTTTGCTTGAAGAAGCTGGCAAACTTATTTGACCTGTTAAATTGATAAAACCAAACAACTGGACCAAAATTATAAAAGCAAAAATAATTGTGAGAACTCGCCAAACATTTATCCTAGACATATCAGGCAGTTTTATTTTAATTGTTTTTCCTGAAGCTCCTACGGACATAAAATAATCATTAGAAAGAAAGTATAAAAAGATTATTCTTCGTACTGTCTCAAAGCTACTGCTATTGCTATCCATAGTAAGCCTGCTAGCAAGAAGAAGAGCAGAGCCAAAAGAAAAGCTATCAAAAGCGCTGCCACATTAGTTCCATAGCTTACTTGAAGCTGACCTGCTATCATTGAACCAAACAGCAATAGCAAAGAAGCCAAAACCCAGAACAAGGCTATCTTCCATCTTTTCTTTTTATAAATTCTAGGAATCATCCTGACCATACTAAAATCTATTTGGGAACGAGAATAAAAATCTATAGGCTTCTTGTTATTCCAGTTATTTCAACTTCACCGACTCCTTCTATTGCTTTCAGCTTTCTCTCAAGCCCGTCAATTTGACCTTCAGAATCTGGCACCAGCTTGACAACATTGATTGCGACGAGGCCAAAAGCTATCGGTTCTCTTTGGATCTTTTCGGGAGAAATCACCTCTTCTATCTTTTTCTCCAAATCGTCTAAATTAACATCTAATGTTTTTGGAAAAACTTTTAGACCAACTATAACTTCTGCCATTAAAAAGAATATTGGCAATACTTATTTAAGAATCTTCAAAAAAACACTTTTCCTTTTAGTTCGCCCGGAATATAGGAAATTTGATTCCAAAAAAAAAACATATGCTATAGATAAATTTAATTTTTTGTATAGAACCACGAAAAAGAATTATACATCTAGAAGATAAGAAAACCAAAAATTTATTCATCTATGGACCAATAAACATGCAATTCTCGCAAACATATTTATTGCTCAAGGCTTTACAAGTTGAACAACGAATTATTTCTGTTTTTCCACAAGCTGGACAATTAAATTTTACAAAATTATCTTTAGCTAAGATATTGGTCTTGCAGCTTGAACATTTCATATGCTATCACTTAGATTAAATTAATTGGTGATAAATATTTTTATAGCTATGCCCCCATCGTCTAACTTGGATAGGACGAGAGCTTGCGGACTTGGTGAAAAGCTCTTAGTCTGGGTTCGAATCCCAGTGGGGGCATTTAATTCAATGTTGTATAAATGGGTATCAGCAATCTCTATTCGATGGGGGTTCTTTCAAAAATTTATTTTACCAACAATTTGATTGTACTTTCATTCAAATGAAATAGAAAGTTTTTATTCAACTATAGGTTCATGTATTTTATCAAACCGCAAAGCAGTCGAGACCAATTAAATCTCAAATTCTATCTTTCTGAAGTCGATCTGTTTTGCAATCTTCCACAAATTCTTCATATACCTATCCATAACTGTAACAAAAGAAGGATCGTTTGACCAAATTGTCCTGAACTTGAACTTTCTACCTTTGGGGCTACTATCAAGCCTTATTGCAACTTCTTTTCCATCAACCACGAGAATGCGGGGATGTATCTTTGTCTCAAAAACTTTAATGGGAATTTTCTGTTCATAATACCATTTAGCCCTTAAAAAATTCTCTTTTGTTATTCCTACACATATTATCATGACTTTAACTTTTCTTTTCAAACAAGATTTTATAGCCTCTCTAAGTGTTGATGAAAGGGAAAAATCACGCGTAATGTCAATCACATATTTGTTCGCTCTTTCTAGCATTTCAGCAAGTTTATTCAAAGCTTCAATAGCCCTTTCTCCATTTTGTTCCCAAATGCCTTCTATTAGCTCTTCTCTTCTTTCAAAAAATTTAAGTTGAGAGATCAGATTGTTTGCCTTTTCTTTTATAAGCCTGATTTGCTGTTCTTTTTCGTCTATCAGGCCTTTTATTGCAACTCTCGCCTCAATGGCCCTGAAGAGCTTCGGCTTGTCCTCAAAAACTTCGACCATTTGTTTTTCTATCAAGCCTTCGAGAACTTCATAGATTTTTGATCTCGGTATTTCGGCCGCCTTACTCAACTCATTGGCAAAAGATGGTCCTAGTAGAACAAGCTCTGTGTAAGCTCTTGCTTCGTATTCTCCCAAACCAAGTCGCTTTAAAACTTCAAAAATTTCTGATTTCTCCACTTTTAAAATTTCTGAAAGGTAGTTTAAATTATTTATTTCAAAAATTTTATAAGCTATTTTTCGATAGCATAAGGAATACAACTGGGAATTGATCAAAAATTTAGTTATTTTGTCTACTTCAAAGCATTCCAAATATCTCACTTTTAGCTACATCGTCCGCATTTATGTTTAAAAAATATCAGCCTATTCTGTCTGTTGAAAATCACTGGATTTTATCCTTTAGAAAAGTCAAGTGCTAAAGAAAAATATAACAGTGTGTGTTCTCCAGTTCTCTGTTTCAACACAAGACTTGAATCTTCTTCTCTGTATTTTTCGAGCTGTGTTTGTAATAATTATAGCGATGGTCCAGTATTGAAAATCATTTCTTTTCACCCCTTATCTTCAAATAATTACTCAAAAAATTCATCAAGCTCTTAACTTCCTTTTCTCCCAAGCCACACTCTCTTAGGCCTTCCTCAACCTTTGCTAAACCTTTCTTTTCCATGTTTAAAAGATATCACCAAAAGCAAATGAAATTGAGCCACCACCACAAGTGGGAAAAACCTGAATTTTAACCACTCCTTTGGTAAGGAAAAAAAATTACTATTAAACAGGGAAAAAAGAATTGTGGAAGGTGAAGAAATAATCAAAACTCTGAAAAAGTTTGGGCTGACTGAATACGAGGCAAGGGCTTATGTGAGTTTGAGCTTGCTTGGCCAAGCTAAAGCGAGTGAAATTAGTAAGCAAGCTCATATACCACAATCAAAGATATATGTGGCACTTGAAAGTTTAATGGAAAAGCAACTTGTTGAAATTTCTGAAGAAAGACCGAAACTTTTTAAAGCCGTTGCACCGCAATTCGTGATAAAAAGCCTGATCAAAGCCAAAGAAGAAGAGTTCAGGGTTTTGAAACAAAAGGCCTTTTTGATAAGTAGATTGCTCAGGCCCATAGAAGTGAGTGAAGAATTAGCCGACGGGGTTTGGGTTCAAAAAACAGAGAAATATATAGAAAGCCTTGATAGACTTGTGCAAATGCTGAAGAAAGCTAAGAGGTGTGTTTATGATTTGACAAAAAGTTTACCTTTCTCCTCAAGCTATAGGCAAGCCCTGTTGGAAGCTAAGGCGAGGGGAGCAAAACTACACCTAATAACCACAAGCTTGGAAAGTTTAGAAAAGGTTGAGTGGTATTTGAAAAGTGGGATAAAATTGAAATTTGTCGATGTTGGGCTACACCCAAGGATAATTGTTATTGACGAAAGAGAGGCGATGGTAAGATTGGAGAATGGTTGCAAGCTAAGCTTTCATTCGATTTGGTCTAAAGACCCCTCTTTTGTCAACATGTTGAACAATTATATTAAAAGCTTATGGATTGAGGCAAAAAAAGTTAACGCGAATGAAATTGTTATGCCAAACGGCCTTGATTCTTAAACCATATCTTTTTAAAATTGTTGAACTAAAGAAAAAACCAAAAAACAAACATTTTGAATGAGGCGTAATAGTAATATTTATATTATTTAATTACTACTAATTAATAGTTGCAAATGGAAGATTTTGTCATAGAAGAGGAATTGAGCAGGGCCGGACTTAAAGCTGGAATTACTGGACTGTTTAGCTATAAAAAGAGAGCTGAGATTATTAAAAAACATTTCGAGAAAATTGGAAAATTAGAAGATTTGAAAAAATATTTAAAAGAAAAAGAAAAAGAGCCATCATTCTTGATGGAAAAACCCCATTCGAAAAAACATCCTGACGGTAGAAACGAAGAAATTCCATTCTACTCTTTACTTGAAAATGAAAAAATTTCTTGGGATCCTGAGGGATTTCTCTGTTATAATGGCGAGAGAATAGCTTATATCGGCAAAGAAATTATTCCTTTGAAAGGAAGGAAAAAAGAGTTGAGAGAAGCTTTAGAAAAAATTGTTAAATTGAGAAAAGAATCAGGTGGCTTTAACGAAAAAGAAGATCCTTTTTTTAAGGCTTTAATTGGCATTGATAATTTGCGAGAATATGACCCAAGAATGGAGCTGAGGGTAAGAGAGATTGAAGAAAGAACAAAAAACATTAGACTAGAAGAAATAAAGCTCAAGGTTTTAGAAGAATTGCCACAGGTTAGGGTGAATGAAAGGAAAGTTTTAGGAATAATTCCTAAAAAAATGGTAGAACTTAACCCTGGATATGAAGAATTCTTTCACGGCCAACTTCTTGGATATAGTGTTGAAGAGATTTATAAAGCGCTTAAAGGTTTGGAGGAAGAAGTTCAAGGAAATTTAAAATACAGGTTAAATGCTCTGAAAAAAGAGTTTGAGAAAAGAGAGGGAATTAGCAAAAGAAAGGCACTAGGCTTGGCAGTTGGAACAATTCTCGCTTTCAGTGCAGCTGGAATTGGACTTTATCACCAATCTATCAAGAGGCCTTACAAAGAAGCGGGATTGGACGACAATCAGATTTCGAGCTTCATCAAAAAATTCCCACAACATAATGGGAATTCTACTTGGGTGAGCTTTGCGAAGGCTTGGGTAGAAAGACCTGGCTTGGCTGAATCTGTTTTTCAAACTTTTAATGACTTGAATAGAAGCCTGAATTACTTAAACTTTTCTTCTAATAACAATCTTTTATCAGTAGCTCTACAAGAGCTCGGGTCAAATTCTTACGATTTTGTAAAGTATGTTGCCGAAAAAGGCTTGAACGAAGATATCGCTTATAAAATGTTTGAATCAAAAATTTTTAAAAATTTGGCCAAAAGCGGGAAAATTGAAAGCGTGGGGAATATTCTTGCTGTTGCCACTGCCAATGGTTCTGATGTCCCGGGAAATTTGGCTTTTCAAATTCTGGACCAGATTGAAAAAGACGCCGAAGTTAAAAACAAGCTAGATTTGGCTGACAAAGTCTTTAGCAACATTAAGGACTCGGGAATAAACAGCTTGAAGCTCGATTCAATATGGCTCTTGAACAATTCCACTTACTATGGCTTCAGAAGTTTGGAAGGTTTGAAAGAGGCGCTGTGCTTTTCTGAAAACTCAAGCGTTGACTTAAATTTTGAAAACAGGTTCGTGCACTCTGCTATAGCCGATATCGGTCACTATTTCCCGCAAGTATTCAAGTATCCGCAGGAAGCTAGGTGGCTCGGGATTCAAGTCGGAGATAACATCTACTTCAAAAAAATTGACCAACTGAAGGGAAAGGATTATGTTTGGAATTTTTTGATTGTGCCATATACTAAGTGGAGATTTGAAAGACTGGAAAATGGGAGCTTCGAAAGCTTGGATTACAAGCTTTCCAAGGGAGAGCTCGGAAAGCTTGCCCGATGGGTCGACCCTCTTGTTTTTAAGGAAGCTGCGAAGAGCTTGTATCCATTTGATGAGCTTATGAACATTGACATGCTCGGTCAGTATATAGATAAGCCCTTCCTTTTTCAATTATTCGAAAAAGCTTTGGAACTTGGAGTAAAAAATATGGGCTACAATTCAACCATAGGAGATTCTCCATTCAACTACATCTACAAGCTTTTGATGAAAGATATGGAGGAAAAGGGGGAAAGATACAAAGTTG
>JAVZGQ010000007.1:0-31581 GCA_038998585.1 Candidatus Aenigmatarchaeota archaeon | reverse complement strand
ATTGTGAATAGTGTAAGCAAATTTTAAGTTTTTGAGTTTTTGATCTCCATGGTACCTATACTCGGCCTTGAAAAAAACTGGTATCAGGCCAGTGTGGGCATCGTTCAAATGAACTATATTAACTCCATCCAAAAGTTTGATTAGATCCAAAGTTCCTCTTGCCAAAAAAATTGCTCTTGTAAGACCATCCCCCTCATATAAAAGATTTGCAAATTTTTCATTTTCCAAAAAATAGAATGTCACACCATTTTTTTCAACTCTCTTTATTTGTGCACTTACTTTTTCATTGTTTACCCAAAAGCTTATGGTTGCCAAATCTTCTAGTTTTATATCACTGTAATCTATTTCTTCAATTTCATCTTTATCATTTCTCCTATACTTGTAAAGCAAGCTTACAACACTTACCTTACATCCAAGATTTGCCAAAAAGTAGGCGAGTTCTTCCACAGCAGGACCAAGACCACCCGCTCTTGATTTGAAACTCTTGAGCTCGGCAGAAACCAGCAAAATACTTGGTTTAAAAATTTCATTCATAAACTTAAATTTAGTTTGGCTAACTAATAAATTATATGGATTTGAGTGTGATAGGTGATATAAATCTTGATTTGATTTCAACATCATTGAAAAATTACCCAGAAAAAGAAAAACAAACAACATTGCAAGAATTTATAGTTCAGCTCGGCGGATCTTCTGCTATCTTTGCGTCTTTTTGTTCATCTCTTGGTCTCAAGACAAAGTTTATTGGACGCTTAGGTCTTGATTTTATTTCAGATTTTTTAATCAAAGAGATTCAAAAATTTGGGGTGAAAACGAAGATAAAAAGAGTTAAAGGAGAAAGGGCAGGAATAACAATTTCTCTAACTTTTAAAGATAAGAAAAGAGCTATGATATCTTTCAAGGGAAGCAATTCCAATTTATCCAAAAGAGATTTTTCTTTGAAAGAAATAAATGGCAAAGTTTTACATATAGGGGGTTTCAATTTACTTGATGGTTTGAGGAAAGATATTTATGAAATTTTTAATTATGCTAGAAGAAAAAATATAAAAACTAGCCTAGACCCGAACTGGGATCCAAATGGATGGACAAAGGATAGACTTGAAGACTTGATTAAAGTCCTGAGTATAACTGATTTTTTCTTTCCAGACTATGAAGAGGGAAAAGCTATTACAAAAATCGAAGATCCTGAGAAAATTGTTGAGAAGCTTCTTGGTTTTGGGCCGAGAATTGTTGCTTTAAAATGTGGCAATAAGGGATGTTATGTTGTAGATAAAAATGAAATGATTTATGTGAGGGGGGTTAAAGTTGATTCGATTCAGACCACAGGAGCAGGAGACGCTTTTGACGCGGCTTTTATTAAAGCTTATTTTTCTGGATTAAGCTTGAAAAAATGTGCCGAATTTGCAAATATGTGCGGGGCTTTATACACGACAAGATTTGGAAAAGAAAGGTTTATGAAGGAAGAAGAAATTAAAAAGTTGATAAAGTTCACTTAATTATTCTTTTTCCCTGTTCCCAACTTTCCCATTCAAGCTTACATTCTCTGCATTTCAATACATTGAACCCCTTTTCATAGCTCGCGAAGCCTGTAGAAGTATCCGATTTTGCATGGGTGAATTGATCAAGCTTATCAGCATGCTCATGACAAACACCCCTTCCACAAACTATACATGTGCCTCGGGCATCCTTTTCACAAAACCAGCACTTCATTTTATCACCTCACAATCTCCTCATAAACAGAAAAAAGCTTTTCAGCAGCTTTATCCCAAGTGAAGGTATTTTCAGCAGCATACCTTCCATTCTTTCCCATCCATCTAGCATGTTCGGGGTTTCTCAAAATTTCTTTTATTCCCCAAGCTATTGAATTTGGGGCTTGATAGACCCTATATCCTGTGACATCATGCCAAATAAGCTCCCCTCCTCCTGTTCCATGTGTAGCTATAACTGGTTTATAGCAGCTCCAAGCCTCAAGAACAACTATACCAAAAGGTTCGTTCCTGCTCGGTACCACAATACATTCAGAAGCTTTCATTATCTTCGTTTTCCATTCATTAGTAACATGGCCTGTGAAACGAACCACATTCTGTATTCCAAGCTTCCCTACCCTATTTTCTATTTGTGACTTCATGTAACCATCACCAACAAAAACAAATTTTGCGTTTGGGAAATCTTTCAAAACATCCGGAATAGCTTCAATCAGCAAGTCAGGGCCTTTTTGAATTGTCATCCTTCCAACAAAAGTTATCATCGGATCATAAACCCCAATCCCAAGATGAGATTTAACATCTTTCCACGCATCAATAAAACCATCAAAATTTCTTGCCCAAATTCCATTTGGTACAACCCTAAGCTTATCTTCAGGTATCCTGTAGAGTTTCTTTACTTCCTCTCTCATGATATTCGAACAAACCGTAACTTTTTCAGCAATATAAGTACCATACCACTCAAGATTTGTTATATCTTTTGCAACACCATTATAAAAATGGTTTCCATCTCTACCAAATTGAGTTGAGTGAAGAGTGAAAACAATTCTTTTATTTCTGGTTTTTTTTATTTCATCTAAAGCATTCACGACCTGCCAATCATGTCCATGAACGATGTCAAATGCCCCAGAAACATTTTCTGTTTCAAAGAAATGATAGGCCATAGATTTACACATGTTATTTGTCATCTCGTAGAAAAAATTTGGAGAAAAATTGAATGGACATCTATGATAATGTACACCATCGACGACCTCGTAAACCTTTTGATTTTGGCCTATTCTTGTGAAGACGTGAACTTCATTACCCTTTCTTTGAAGAGCGGCAGCAAGCTCAGTTACGGCAACACCCATACCACCTACTGGTATTGAATGAAGAGATTCCCAGCAAAAGAATCCTATTCGCATAAAACACACCAATAACTATTTAAATTTTTGTAATTTTAACTTAAAAATTTATATTTTTTTAGAAAATTTTTTTCTATTAGATTTAAACATATTTTTCATTCTACCTTGTTGATCATACTTTCGGCATAAGAAGCAAATTTTCTACCTTGTTCAAACCAGTAGTCAACACCCCAGTAAACATAACAGCTTGTCTCTGCAATCAGAAGCCATTTTTCTACTTTTAATTTTTGTTTTGGCTTAAGTTCGTGGAATTTTTTACTTAGTTGAAATATTCTTTTGATTGCTTCTAATCTTTTTCCACCTTCCATCCATGCTTCATGGCCGTTCATCCAAGAGGCACCTACATCTTTCAATTTTATCTCGTCTTTTTTAACATCACAATAAAATTTTTCTAAAAATTCACTGACAGTCAAGGAAAAGATTTTTTCTCCAATTTTCTCTTTGAAAAATGGAACAAAAGTTTGGGGGAAAAATTCGTTCATCATCACATTCCCATTTTCACCATCACTCGCAGTAACGATCAATGCTGGTTTGTCGCTAAATTTGGAAAAAATTCTTTTAGCCTTTAAACATTTTGAGTACAAAAAATTTGGCAAACAACCAGCTTGTTGATCAATAAAATAAGTTGGGGTTCTAAAAATCACCACAATTTCTTCATTTCCAACTCGTAGCAAATGTGGTTTACAGAAAGTTTCCACAATTTTTTCGTAGCTTAAGCTTTCATATCCTTGAATGCTTTGTACAGGCAATATAATCCAGTCATAATATTCTTTCACACACTTTATCAGTTTACCCAAAGATTCTTCCTTCCCAGGAACACCCATCTCAGGTAACCAAAACCCCCTAACTTTCTTTAACTCATCTGGACCAAAAATTTTCTTGAAAGTTTCTCTCCATTCCTCTATCTGAAGTTTCCAATCTTCTTCTGGAGTTGTTGGGAAATAGCAGTGAGAATAGGCTGTACCAGCAAATTCTATACATCCTGGAAATTCTTTCAAAACCTTTTTGTAAGTGATTATGATTGGCCCAACTTTTTCTCCATCAACTTCAATTTTCTCAGAAATTTTTCTTTCGTCGAGATTTAAAAGAGATTCTAAAAGAATCCCCGAAAAATCTAATACGATTTTTGGTCTAAAACCTTCTTTTGCAATCATTTCCACATATTTTGCGGGATTTTTATAAGCTCTTAAAATAAGCTTGGCATCCCACCTTTCTCTATCTTCTTCTGAATTCAACATTTTTTCCAAATTTGAGATTATTTTGTCATTCATCCAAACAAAAGGCTGGTGCATGTGCAGCCAAGGAATATAACAAACATCCATAATTTTAATTTGAAGAGGTAAATTTATTTAGATGGATCTCGGATTTTCAATAAAAAAAGTTGGAAGAAAATTAAGTTTGGATTTTGGGAAAGAAGTTGAGCCTAAAAAAAGAAATCTTTCAAATCTATTGAAAGACAAAGTCATAATTGATTTAAAAAATGCAAAAGAACTTTTGAATAAAAAGGGGGATTTAACAATTTATGAAGTTTTCAATTTGTGGAATTTCCAAGAACTTGCAAAGGATTTTCTCAAAAATTTCGGTGTTATGATAGATATAACCTTGCTCAGGCAAGGAGTTTTTTCTGTAGGAGAAGAAGGTGAAGCTTTTTGCACTTATGGCCATGCCCATGAAAAAAAACTAGGTGAATTTTATATAGCTCTTAAAAACAGTTGCTATCTCCTTCTTTCCCATATACAAACTTTTAACAGCTACTTAATTAAAATTAAAGAGGGTTACTCTTTTTACATTCACCCATCATTTATACACAGGCTTATTTCAGGAAAAAAAGATTGTGTGATTTTGAATTTTGTTCCAGAAAAAGCCGGCCATGATTATGATGTTGTGAAGAATAAAGGATTTCCCTTTCACATTTTCTATGATAAAAATAAGGATCTTCAATTCAAGGAAAATGAGAAATACCCTAGGTCAAGTCTTGTTATTATAAAAAACATAAAAAAGTTTGATGTTTTGAGGCTTGCTGAAGCTGAACCAAAAAAATTGAAGGAAATCTTAAATAAACCAAAAAGCATTCATAACTTTATCAAAAGTTACTTATGAAGAAGTCTTTGAAATAAATTTTTAAAAGGCTCGTGGGATTTTAAATTCAAAGATCTGTTTGATCAAATTTTTGGTATTTTGATCAGCTTGTAGTCCTTCCCTCTCATACTCTTAAGACTTATTTTCAGTTCATCCATCTTCCTTTCCATCCAAATTTTGACAATGTCGTTTCCAATTCTCTTTTCTCTTAAAACTTTTATTCCATCCGGCAGAGATGGGGAGATAAATATAGTTTTGTTAATGGCATCGACTTTGAGTCCTAGCATAAATTCATCCACACATCTTATCACAGAAGCAAACCCCCAACCTTGATATAACCCCGAAGGCTCATAAAAAGTTTCCTTTAGTAAAACAGTATCACCATTTTCTGAATTCCAGGCCTCGTCTAAAGAGCCCAAGCAGTTCTTGTCAAACATTTTCCACAATATCTTCAAGTATTCCAACCCCTTTTCTATTCTACCTTCTGCAAACTCTGCACAGGCTACTATACCAGTAATCCAGCTCCAAACACTACCTGTATGATATCCAACCGGGTTGAATTCTGGGTCGTCTTTTGAAAGGCTCCTAACACCAAAAGGTGAAGTGAATTCTTCGCTTTCAATTTTTTTTAGAACTTCAATAGGTCTTTTTGAAATTTTGAAAAGAACAGGAAAAATTGAGTTTATAGTTTTCTTTTCGTCTTTAAATTTCCATTTGATTCTATCAAAGTAAAGATTTGTTAAAGGATTCCAAAAATCATCTTCTATTTTTTTCTCTATTTCGCTCAAATAAGAAAAATCTAATAAATTTTCCCCCAAGACCTCAGAAAGTTTTTTTAGAGATAATAGAGATTCGTGCCAAAATGCTTGGATTTCAATCGGTTTACCATCTCTATCTAAAGTATCCATCCATGTCCATTTTTTTTCAGCTTCGAGCAGCTTATCATCGGTCTTAGTCATACACCAGCCGAAAGCCTTAAGGATATTTTTTCTACTTTCTTTCAAAAATTCCAAATCTCCAGAATTTTGGATGTAGTGAGTTAAGGCTATAATCCAAAGTGGTGTAGCATCTATTGAACCATAAACAGGTTTTCCATCTAAAGAAATGAAGTTTGGAATTTCTCCTTTATCAGATTGAAATTTCATCAAAGTAATTAAAGCTTTTTTAGCATCTTCAAAGTTTCCGTAATCCACAATAGCCGGGATCATCCAACCAGAATCTCTACCCCAGAATTGGATAAACCAAGGATAACCTGCGACATAGCCAAAACCAGCTTCAGATTCCACTTTAAGTTTTTCTAAGCCAATGACGCTCTTTTTGAAAAGATAATCTATTTCTTTAATTCCAGTTTTAAGCTCTAGGGCCAAGATCTTTTTCATATCTTCTTTCTCAATATTATTTAAAGAATTTTTTGTTGAGATTAAGTTGAGAAGAGCTTCGGCTTCGTTCCTCCCAGAAGAAAAAATTATTGAGACTTCTTCTTTTGAATTTTTCAATTTAATTTCAAATGATATTGTACCAGGGATAAAGCATCTTTCAAGCTCACCAGGGAAATGATCTCTGTAAATTTCTTGACCTGAAATTTCGAAGGAATTTGAAAATCCTATAGCAAGAGAACCTTTTTCAGAATTCACTATAAGCACACTGGCATCTTTTTTCACAAAGTATTTTCTATCATGCCAATTTTCTTCTCTATCTCTTATGTTTATACCAACTTCCATGAAAATTTTAAATTTTTTCATTTCTCTACTTTCAAGGGTAAGACTACATACCAATGCTCTTGTTTCTTCCGGTACAAACAATCTTTCCATTATTTTTATACCATCAATGGAATAGATGTGTGTGAAGGTTGAATTATCGGAAATGACTTCAAAACAATTTTCTGGAGATAACCATTTTTCGTTTACCCTGAAGGCGAAATAATCTAAAAATTTCATCGATCCAGACCAAAAGCCAGTCCATTTTGTTCTAAACCCAGAGTCACAGAATCTGTGGAAAAAGGCTTTCTTTCCAGAAAGCAAATAACATTTGTTTTTAACTTCCTCTATTTTCATGTTATCTTCCAATGTTAAATTTATAAGGAATATAAAAATAATTATAACTATGGTCCTAATTACTTTAAATTTTCAAGTTCACCAGCCCATTAGATTGGCCAGTTTTCAATCAGATGGAATTTCTAGAGATATAAGCCACTATTTCAATTTTGGCTTGAACAAAATGGTTTTTGAGAGAGTGAGAGATAGGTGTTATTTGCCGGCAACAAATATTCTACTTGAGCTGATAGATAGACTAAAACATGAAAAAAGGGGATTCAAGGTAAATTTCGCTATAACTGGAGTTTTTCTCGAGCTTTGTGAAAAATATGGTAAGGATGTGCTTGAGAATTTCAAACAACTTGTTAAGACAAAAAAAGTTGAAATAATCGGCGAGACTTATCATCACTCCCTATCAAGTCTTTTTGATACAAAGGAAGAATTCATAGAAGAGGTAAATCTTCACTCTCAAGCAATGAAAGACTTTTTTGGTGTTAAGCCCAGAGTTTTCGTGAACACTGAAATGATATATAATAATGTTGTTGGTAGAATAGTTGAAGATTTAGGATTTAAGGCGATTTTTACAGAGGGGGCTGATAGGATCCTTGGATGGAGATCACCAAACTATGTTTATTTGAGAAAATTCTGCTTTCCAGATGATAGAGATTGGGATAAAAGAATAAGAATTCTTTTGAGAAATTATAGACTTAGTGATGATATTGGATATAGATTTTCAGCAATGAATTGGGACCAATGGCCTTTAACTGCAGACAAATTTGCAGCTTGGCTCAACGCCACTCATGGTGAATGTATAAATCTTTTCATGGATTTTGAAACTTTTGGCGAACATCAGTGGGCAGAGTCTGGAATTTTTTGGTTCTTAAAAGCCTTGCCCTTTGAGGTCTTGAAGTACGAGAATTTGGAATTTGTAACACCAACTGAGGTTGTTGAAAAGCTTAAGCCTATAGGTGAAATAGATGTTTTCGAGTTTTCCACAGTCTCTTGGGCCGACATGGAGAGAGATGTTTCTGCTTGGCTTGGCAACAAGATGCAGCAGACTTGTTTCGAAGAGATAAAGAATATGGGCAAGATTTTGAAAGAATTGAATGATGGTGAACTAAAAAAGGTTTGGAAATATTTACAGACCAGTGACCATTATTACTATATGTGCAACAAAATGTGGGCTGATGGCGATGTTCATAAATATTTTAGTTGCTTTTCGAGTCCGGAAGAAAGTTTTACAAATTTCATGAAAATAGTTGCTGACTTGAAAACCAGAATTTTTACCACTCTACTTTCGCAAGACAAAATTAAATGAATTTTTTACTTGCTATTTCATTTAATTCTTTCAATCTATTCAGGCAAACTTTCTTTAAAAATTCCTCTTTGTTTTTTATACTAAAATAACTTTGCCACAGTGCTCTTCCAACCATAAAGCCGGAACACCCAAATTCCATAGAAATTTTTAATTGTTCTTTGAATTCTTCGAACCCTATTCCCTTACTCAACAAAACCCAAGGGACTTTGCTAACTTTTGTGAGTTTTTTACAATTGACTTCTGCTCTTTCTCCCATTTTGCCCGGGAATTCTGTTTTGAGAAGATTTATACCAAGCTTTGAAACCTCTTTTACCGATTGAATTATAAGCCTACCCTTCTCTTTTTCAAAATTTCTTTCTTTGTAAGGATAAACAAGAATTTCACAAACAAGTGGCAACTTCATTTCTCTACATTTTGTTGCCACATTTTCTACAAGTTTTTTTTGTTGTTTAGCTGCTTTTACTTTTGGATTAAAATATATTAAAAGTTTAGCGGCATCTCCCCCCATTCTCTTAACTTCATTTGGTCCAAAATTTTTTATTAGAGTGTTTATCCTACCTTTTTCGGTTTCTTTGTAACCGGATTCTTCCAAAGAAATTAACAAACCACACTTATTTCTTATTGCTTTAATTGCAGGCCTTCCATATATTGGATCCAACAAGATTCCTGAAGCTTGAGAAGAAAAGAGTTTTGATAATTTGAGTTTTACTTCTTCCAAAATTTTTCTTGAAACCGATTTAGGATTTTTTGGGTTTAATATTCTTTTGAGTGATTCTCTATGATCCAAAGCAACTATGTGAAAAAGTCCTTTTGAAGAAATTTTCTCTAAGCTCAATCAAATTCCCTCTACTTTCATTTTTTTTTCAACCTTTTTATAAAAAGCATAGACATCGTCTTTAAGAGGCAAGCCGGCAGCACTCTCCCTCATAACTTTTAAGGCACCACAAGCATTTGCAAACTTTACACATTCTTCAATTTTTTCTTTTTTCAAGAACTTATGTAAAAAGCCAGCAGCAAAAGCATCGCCTGCTCCAATTGTGTCCACAATTTTTACAGGAACGGTTGAAACTGAAAAGGCTTTATCTTCCAGATAAACTAGTGTCTTATCCTTACCACTCTTAACTATTATCATCTTTCTATCCATCTTACTTCTCAAAAATTCAAGAGCTCTTTGAAAATCACAACCCGGATTGTCAACAATTCTTGTCATCTCGACTTTAGTTGTTATCAACACATCTACATTTTTCAAAACTTTGTAAAGCTTCTTAAACCCTTCTTGAGATTTACTTCTTCCTGGGTCAAAAGAGACGGTTTTTTTCATTTTCTTTGCGAGCTTGGTAGCATAGGCCAAAGCTTCAAGAGTGGTTCCGCTCATGTGTAGGTGTAAAGATTTTTCTATAGCCTCCTTTGGTATTTCACTCTTATGTAGAGGCTCGTTTGCCCCAACCATTTCGAATAGCAGCGGTTCACCACTCTTATCTATAACTATCATAGAAACGCCTGTAGGCTTTTCAGTCGTTATTTTAACATATTTTGATTCAACACCATAGAATTTCAGTTGACTAAGCAAGTATTTGCCGTGGTCGTCAAATCCTATTTTTCCTATCAAGGCAGTCTTCATACCAAGCTTTGATAAATTACAGGCCACATTTGTGGCAGAGCCACCTATGCTATGTGTTATTGTACCCTTGACAAAAGTCATTTTGTCCGGTTTAGGGAATTCTTCAACAAAAGATCTCGTGTCATAGAGAACGTGTCCAATACAAACAACATCAAACATAATAATTATTTGAAGTTTTTCTTTTTTATTTTTCTTTGAATTTTTGATAAGAGATTTTTAAAGCTTCTATACCAGGCATTGGCTTTCCTGAAAGATAAGTTATCAGAGCTCCGCCACCCAAGCTTATGTAGGAAAACTTCTTTTTTTCAATACCAAGCTTTTCTATTGCTAGACCTGTATCCCCCCCTCCAATCAAACTAAAAGCTTTAGAGTTAGCTATAGCTTCAAGAATTTCCCTAGTTCCGATTTCAAATCCTTCTTTTTCATAAACTCCAGCAGGACCCTTCACTACTATGGCTTTAGCCTTGTTTATAATCTCAATATAATTTTTAATGGTTTTTTTACCTATGTCAAGTATCATGGAATCATAAGGAAGCTCCTCTACACCAATTTCTTTTCTTTTTCCATCTTCTTCTACAGCAACATCTCTTGGAATTTCTATTTTCATCTCATATTTACTTAAAATTTCCTTTGCTTGAGGTATTAAATCTAAAACCCCCTTTTCTTTTAGAAATTTCTCTGTAGACTGACCGAGTCCATAACCTTTCGCTGCTAAAAATATTTCACCAAGGGTACCACACGTTAAAAATTTTTTCACACATTCTGGTCTTTCTTCGAGGAAATGTCTCATTATTTTTAGGCAATCGTCAGGCTTTGCTCCTCCAAGAACGAAAACGTTTGCCCCCAATTGCAAAACTTTCTTTACTGAGCTTATTTCTCTTTTCATTACTTCTCCAGCTAAGTTTGGTAAAACAAGGGCAAAACCTACTACAGAAGCATGGGAACGATGAGAAGTAGAAAAAGCATCCTGAACAAAAAAATTGGCAAGAGGGGCTAAACTTTGGACAAGCTTGCTCTTAGCATGTTCTTCTGGACTTTTCTCTTCAGTTTCTTCTTCCAAGAATCTCACATTATCGAGAAGTAAGACCTCTCCTTCCTTCAAATTTTTTATTTCGTTCAAAGCTCTTTCTCCAACAACATCATCAACAAATTTTACTTCTCTACCAAGATGCTTGCTCAAAAGCTTTGCATGCTGATCCAAGTTTGTGAAGTCCTCATCCCCCTTTCTACCTTGGTGAGCAAGAATGATAACTTTTGTTTTTTTCAGAAGGAGAGATTGGATTGTTTTTACATGCTCTCTTATTCTTTCACAGTCTTCTATTCTTTTCTCTTCTTTATTGTAAGGGGCGTTCAAATCTGCTCTCAAGATGACTGTTTTCCCTTCTAAATCAAAATCTTCTAGTGTAAAATACTCTTTCATGAATTCACTTTTCAATTCCTAGTGTTTTATTCGTTTTTTCTATTGACTTAAACTTATCAGTTTCAATTCCTGTTATAGCTCTTATTGCATCTATGGTTTCAGGGATAACAATAGCTTCTGAATGAACAGCATGCATCCAGTAGAATCTATTTTTTTCCATTGTGATAGATTCGTCCCAAATTGCAACCTCGTACATATCATATCTTGGCCTACAAAGATCCCTATATCTTTCTATGATTTCAGAAGTTGCTGTAAAACCGTGGGAAGCCTTAAGTAGTACCATCCTAGATCCTTCTTCAAAAGCCTTTTTGAATTCTTCTATGGTTGCTTGTTTTTTGATTTTTCCTGTAATCATGTGTAAATGGGCCAAAGTCGAGGGAACCTTAACTGCCATGGTTTTTATGTTTATGTGAGGCAAAACTGTTTGTAAGTCAGGGCCCTGATGGGAGGGAACATGAGTCTCGGGGACGATGGAATTTATTGGCCCAGATTTTTCGTCCCAAGGATCTGTTGCTCTTCTCACCAAAGCAACAAAAACTTCTTCTACTCCAAATTTTTGGTCTATAGTGGAAATTGTTCTTACCAATGAGGTGGTATTACAACTTACAACCCTAACAGAATTTTTGTTTAAGGCTTCTTCATAATTTGCCATTGCCACGAAGCTTACATCTGCAACTTCAGCTTTCTCTCCTCCCTGAAAGATCATTTTCACTTTATGTTTTTGATAAAGTGATTTGTTCTTTTCCCCAATTTTTGCTGGTGTACAATCACAAACTACATCAACTTCACCAGAAGCTAGCAAGTCTTCTAGAAATCCTTTAACATACATCCCTCCCTCAGTCAAAGCTTTCATGCCTTCTGTATTAGAAGCATATAGATCGGTTTTGTATAGAGGACCCATTTGTTCTAAAACAGTCCTCAACCAGCTTGTTGGTGCAACATCTGCCACGCCTACAAGCTTCATATCATCCTGGAGCTTAATTGCGTGAGCAACTCTTTTCCCTATCGTACCTATACCATTAACAACAACTTTTATTGCCATAGTATCTTAATAAATTTGTTTAATTGAGTTAAAATATTTATTTTATTGAGGTATTTTTAATAATTCTAAATTTAAATACAAAGAGGTTTTCAACCTGAATTTAAAGGGTTGTACTCTTGATCTAAATTCAACTCATCTTGGATTTTAAGCAACCTAAAAACTTGAAGCTGAACAAACTAGAGGAAATAATTGTAGCTGCTAGTAAAGAGTGCTAAAATAGCTATTTCAGCTTACGAATTCTTTCGATACAAGTTTCTTATAAATTACTGAAGGCTATAGCCACCATCTGCCACTATGCATTGACCAGTTATCAAGCTCGACTCGTCGCTCGCAAGAAAAATTGCTAAGTTTGCTATTTCTTCTGGTTTACCCCATCTTCCTATTGGGATTGATTTTTTTATTTGTTCTGACATCTCTGTTCCTAAAGCTTGTGTACCAGGCGTCTCTATTGGTCCAGGAGCTATCGCATTTACATTTATCCCGAAAGGAGCTAACTCCAAGGCCAAAGATCTTGTGAATCCCACTATACCCGCTTTGCTTGCTGAATAGTGGACAAGTTGTTGAAATCCGACAATAGAACCAGCTATGGAAGAAATGTTTATTATCTTGCCATATCTTTGTTGTATCATTGTGTCAACAACAGCTTTTGTGCAGTTATAGACTCCTTTCAGGTTAACATTCAAAACTTTGTCCCAGTCTTTATCTTCCATTTCAACAAAAGGCTTGAAAGGGAAAATACCTGCGTTATTTACCAAAATGTCAATCCTTCCAAATTTTTTCAAGACTTCTTGAGCCATCTTCTTAGCATCTTTGTTGCTTGAAACATCAAGCTTTAGCGCTAGAGCTACTCCACCAAATCTTTCTATCTCTCTTGCTACTTCTTTTTCCTTTCCAGTTATATCAGTGACAACAATTTTTGCACCCTCTTTGGCAAAAGCCAATGCGATTTCCCTTCCTATACCCTGGCCAGCGCCAGTAATTATAGCAATTCTATCTTTCAATTTCATAATTATGAATTCTGATTTCTATCATATAAATTCTACAAATTCCTCCAAAACCTTTCTCGGGTCTTTTGCTTTGACGACGCTCGATGAAACTAAAACACCTAGAGTGCCCAGTTCCAAGGCTTTTCTCACATCCAAACCAGAAGAAATTCCTGCTCCACACATAACCTTCACTTCAGGTTTAAACCCTCCTATAACTTTAACAAACTCTTTAACACTATCCGGCTTGACTGTAGAAATTGCTTTTCCACTCCCAATCAAAGCAGGATCTTCATAAGCTAGAAAGTCTGGTTTAAACTTTACTATTTCCCTTCCTTCTTTCAGGTTGCTGGTGCAACAAACTGTGATAAGCCTTAGCTTTTTGGCAATTTCGACACATCTTTCAATTTCTTTCAAACTCAGCTTTCTTTCAGAATGGTTTATAATGGTGCCTTTAACATTCACCTCCTTCAAGGCCTTTGCGCTTATATGACCAGTGAAAGCTCCATCTTCTACAGGATCCATATGTTGAGCAAAAACCAATGTCTTTATTTTTTTTGTGATTGTTGGTATATCTGTGAACTGAGGAGCAACTGCTATGTTAATCTTAAATTTTTTAGCTATTTCTTCACAAATTCTTGCAAGCTCGTAAGCTTTTTTTCCTGAGACATAGCACTTGAAATTGATTAGAATTAAGGGTAGCCTCATAATTCTATTTTGAGAGAATATAAGAAAAACTTTTTACCATCTCTTCTTTGCACCTATAGCTAGAGAAATTTCTTCCAAGCTCATGAATTTTGTTTTAAGCTTGGAAGCATCCGCTTCTTTAACTTTTTTTAGTTCCTTACCTTTAAATTCGTCGGGAAGACTAATAAAAACCTTGAGATTCTTGTAGGCTTTCTTTCCTTTGGTTTTATGCCAAGGCAGCATCCCACGAACAGTTCTCCTGAAGATACCATCCGGTGTTTTAGGGAAGAATGGACCGTGTTTCACATCTCCACGCCAAATTTTTTCCAAATATTTTTTTTGAATATATTTTGGGTTCCCAGAAACCACGGCTTTCTCACAGTTCACAACAAAGACTCTTTTACCACTTAGTAGATCTTTTGCTATTCTTGTACAAAGCCTTCCTAAGATTTGATTTTCAGCATCGTAAATTATCATAATCTACACCAAAATCTTGACCTTGCTTCCCTTAGGATTTTTTCTCAACAAGTCCTTTATTTCCATAACCTTGCCACCAGCCTTTTTTATTTTTTCTTCTGCTTTTGGCGAGAATCTCCAGGCAGCCACATCAACGGGCTTTGTTATATCACCATTGCCTAAAACCACTCCAGGCACAATCACAGTTTCTCCTTCCTTTACGTTTTTCTCTATCTCATAAACATTAACTTCAACTTTTTTCCTTCTCGGTTTTTCTAGTTTTTCAGCTATAGTTTCCCAGATAGGAGCCTTAAGTTCTATGGATTTTTGTCTTAACTCTTCTATAAGTTGCTTCAAGTAAGGGTTTGTTGGCCCAGTTGACTTCATTTTACCACTCTCTTAATTTTTGAATTAATAGTTTTTAAGCTTTTTCAACTTTTATCTTTTCTTATTTAACTTTCTTTAAATTTTAGGTATTTTTTGGTTCCCAAAGAATAATTTTTATTCGTACACTTCCTCAAATTTCTAAGACATGTCATTATTCCAAGTGACATATGCGCCGAGCGGGATTTGAACCCGCGCTACAAGCTTTCTCCATTCTTGGGAAGTTCACGAAAACTTCTCGTGTCCTACCAGGCTAGACTATCGGCGCTCTACGATATATTTTTTCTTTGAACTAAAATAAAAACTATAAATATAACCAAGTTATGAAATTATTACATGTTACCGTTTTGCGAAGTTGTGGTAAAAAAAATAATTCCGGCAGTAAGAGTGAGAGTGGCAAAACAACTTTATAAAAAATATAATTTTAGTCAAGAAGAAATAGCAAATAAGCTTAATTTAACCCAGGCTGCCATCAGCAAGTATTTGTCAGGAAAATATACCGAAGAAATAAGGAAGTTAGAAAGGAGTGAAAATGTGAAAAATATTTCTGAAGAAATAGTTAAGGCAATTCTCTACAAATCTTTTAGAAAAATAAACTTTGAAAAAATTTTTTGTGGTTACTGTAGTAAGATTGGAGGATATCATGAGTTTAGATATTGAAAAAATAGAGTTCCCAGAAAAGAAGAAGAAATATAGAAGAATTTACAAAAAAGGTTTTAGGAGAAAAAGTGTTCAAAGGTTGTGAAAAATGAAGAGAATTTACATGGATTATGCAGCTACCACACCAGTAGATCCAAGAGTATTGAGAGCCATGTTACCATACTTTTCCAAAAAATTCGGCAATACCATGAGTTTGCATTCATTTGGTCAAGAAGCAAAGAAGGTTCTGGAAGAAGCAAGAGAAAAAATTGCTGAGCTTATGAATGCAAGGGGTGGGAAAATAATTTTCACAAGCAGCGCAACTGAGGCGAACAATCTTGCTCTGAAAGGAATAGCTTTTGCCAATCGCGAGAAAGGAAATCACATAATTGTTTCAGCCATAGAGCATCATTGTATTCTCGAATCTGCTCGTTGGCTTGAAAGGCAGGGTTTTGATGTCACTTACTTACCTGTGGATAGATATGGTATTGTGAATCTTGATGAATTGGAAGAGGCTATAAGGAAAGACACAATTTTAGTTTCAATTATGCATGCTAACAATGAAATCGGAACAATAGAGCCTATAGATGAAATAGGTAAGATTTGTAGGAAAAAGGGAGTTTACTTCCATACAGATGCTGCCCAAAGCTATGGGAAAATTCCAATTAATGTTGAAAAAATAGGAGCAGATTTAATTACTGTTAGCTCTCACAAGATTTATGGGCCAAAAGGTGTTGGTAGTTTGTATGTGGGCGAAGGCGTGAAAATCGAGCCTTTGCTACATGGTGGTGGCCACGAGTTTGGTTTGCGTTCAAGTACCGTAAATGTTGCAGCTATAGTTGGTTTTGCTACTGCTGTTGAAATTGCTAAGAAAGAGATGAATGCTGAAGCTAAAAGGCTGACAAAGTTTAGAGATAAGTTAATCAAGGAAATTTTGAAGATAGAAAGATCTTACTTGAATGGTCACCCAACAAAAAGACTACCAAACAATACAAACTTTAGATTTGATTTCATCGAAGGTGAAAGTCTAATTACTTTTTTAGACATGAAGGGGATAGCAGCTTCAACTGGTTCTGCATGTTCTTCTGAGTCCCTTGAACCAAGCCATGTTTTACTTGCTATTGGCTTGAAGCCACACGAGGCTCACGGAAGCTTGAGACTTAGCTTGGGAAGATGGACAAAAGAAGAGGAAGTGGATTATGTTTTGAAAGTTTTACCAGAAATTGTAGCAAAGCTAAGGGAAATTTCTCCCTACAAAGGAAAGTGGTGATGTGAAGCAGCTCTTACCTTACTCTAAACAAATAGTCGAACATTTCAAAAGGCCAAGGAATATGGGTAGAATCGAAAATCCCGATGCTTTGGGGGAAGCCGGAAATTTGGTGTGTGGAGATGTCATGCGACTTTATTTAAACATCGGAGAAAAGGATGGAAAAAAAGTAATAAAAGACGTGAGGTTTGAGACTTTTGGGTGTATTATAGCCATAGCTAACTGTAGCATGCTCACGACTATGATAAAAGGAAAAACTTTAGAAGAAGTGATGAAGATAAAGAAAGAGGACTTGATTAAAAAACTTGGTAAGCCTTTACCTGAAATAAAAATCCACTGCTCAATTTTGGCTTTAGATGCTTTACATGAAGCTCTTTACAATTATTATTTGAAAAATAAACTAACCGTGCCAAAAGAACTAAAGAAAGAGCACGAAAGAATCAAAAAGACTTTGAAAGAGGTTGAGCACAGGCATAAAGATCTTGTGGATATGGAGAGAAAAATCTTAGAGAAAGATTAAAAACAATCTCTTCTTTTTGGATGGAAAATTTATTCATATCTTAAAGCTTCAACTGGTTGAAGTTTTGCAGCCCTCCTTGCAGGCAAGAGCCCAGACAAAACCCCTACCAATAAAGAAAAAACAATGGTGAATAAAACTAGCTGAGGTGAAATGTAAACAATTGTTTGGGATACGCCACCCATTCCTACTATTCTTATTCCAATCTCTGAAATAATACCAGAAACTACGAATCCAAATAAAATTCCTATTAGGCCACCAACCAACCCTATCAATCCAGATTCTATCAAGAAGAGCAACATGACTTCGCTATCAGTTGCCCCCAAAGCTTTTAAGGTACCAATTTGTTTTGTTCTTTCCATCACAGACATAAACATCGTGTTAGCAATTCCAACAGCCCCAACTATCAGAGAAATTGCTGCTATTCCTGTTAAAAAGAAATTCAGAGTCCCCATAACACTCAAAACTCTTTCTTGGACATTTTTGACAGAGGTTATTGTATAGTCTTTTGTGTTTTCACCAACTTTCCTAAAGAGCATTAAAAGCCTGTCAATTTTTTCTTCTACTTCATCCACCTTTTCGACATCGCTAACTTTAACAAGAATTGAGTTATATTCATTCGAGCTTATTTTTAACACACCTTTAGCTGAAGCTAAGGGCATATAGATTGAGCTATCAATCCCGATCATCCCTCCTACACCAGTTGAAGCTTTGAGGATTCCGACGACCCTAAAGTTTTTTCCGGCCACATATATCTGGGAGTTGAGCGGAATTGGATTTTTGAACATCTTGTTTGCAACATAATTTCCAATCACTATTGCATTAACATCTCCTGGCATCAAGTTTCTGCCTTCTTCAATTTCAAAGTTCACAATATCTTTCCATATACTCGCATCCACGCCTTGAATTATAATAGTGGCTTTTTCTCCAAGGTAGCTAACTTCTACTCTTCCCGAAATCAAGCCACTAACGTATTTTATTTCCGGGACTGATTTGATAATTTGGATATCTTTGTCGCTCAATTTTGTTACTGCCCCGCTAAATCTCGTTTGAAAAAATGTTCTAACATCAGCAAAATCCCCTCTTGCTCTTGTCGCTCCTGGAGAAATTGTTATCAAATCTCCACCTAGTCCACTAAGTTGGTAAGATACGCTTTCTTTCATACCCTCACCAACAGAAAGTATGCTTATCACTGCAGCTATTCCTATAACTATTCCTAAAATAGTGAGCCAACTCCTCAACCCTCTTTGAGATAAATTTCTTATAGAGAAGTTTATAGCATCCTCAATCCTCATTTTTACTTCCTTTTGAATCTTTTGAAAACAAAAAACTTTAGAGCAACTATTACCAAAATCATACCAATTATACCTATTATTATGTAGAGAGTAGCATTGTTAGCCAAAGACGACCTTTGCATAAAATATGTTCTTGTAGTTGGAAGAGTTTTGTTAGTGAATACCATTTCACCTAATGCCACCTCTTTTTGCATTACTCTTCTCAACCCCATAGCATCTGTGTATGCAATATCAACCAAAAGATTTCTTGTTTTGTTCAATGCATTTGGTAAGCCCATGAGCTGGAAAGTGGTAAAGGTGTAGTCACCTGGATTCAAATTACCCAGTATGTTACTCCAAGCGCCTGAAACGACAAAACCCTCTTGCTTAGGAATTCTAATTAGAACGGAATAAGCAGGATTAATTCCTATGTTAGCAATTGTAAGTGTTGCAGATGAAGAAGAGGTTTCTTGTACACTAACCTCAAAGTCAGTCTCTCCGCTTATCTCTATTCCTGCTGTTGATGTTATAGTTTGGTTTGTTCCAGATTTGTCTGTGTATTGAAATATTACAGTTATTGGGTATATACTAGGAGTTGTACTTGGGCTTACAGCAACTTCTCTTGTGATTTGGTAAAGAGAATTTGGAGGTAAGGATGAAACGACTACTCTATTATCATAGCCAACGGGCAATATATAATTTGAGGCTGACCAAATGAAAATTAAATTGTTTATTTCTAAGTTACCAGAATTTGATATTACAAATGTTATATTTGTTCTTTCTCCTGGCTTAAGTGAAGATGGTGAGATTGAAAGCAATTGAACGGTTGAAGGCGAGTGAATGTTGATTATTAAATTTGGTGTTATGGTTCTACAAATAGCATCTCCACAATAGTCTATTTGGAATTTTATATTATACAGGCCAGGAGGAGTTATATTTAAAACCGAAAATTTAAAAACTGCTGTTAGAGCATCATTTATACCCAAACCACCGAGCTCGGATATCCAGTCAGTAGAGATTTTTATGGGCATCTCAGAAGATACTTTTGAAATTTTAACTTGGTTGACAGCGGTATTCCCCGTATTTTTCAAAGTCAATTGAATGTATCCATCATTTCCAGGGTAAACTACAGAAGGATAAACTGAAAAGGTTGTTTGGATTATCGGCTCAGTAGCATAGACATTTTTAAAATTCAGGATAAAAATTATGGCCAATGTTATTAGGAAAAATTTCTTTTTCATTTCATTCATCTTTAATTATTTTACCATCTTTTAAATAAATTACCCTATCAGCATATTTTGCTATGCTCATTTCATGAGTGACGACTACAACAGTTTTTCCTTCTTCTTGTAATCTATTCAATATTTTCATTACCTCTTCCCCACTTTTTGAATCAAGATTTCCTGTTGGTTCATCAGCAAGTATTAAAGAAGGATTGTTTGCAAGGGCCCTTGCTATTGCCACCCTTTGTCTTTCCCCTCCTGATAACTGAGAAGGCAAATGATCTGCTCTTTTTTCCAAACCAACTTTTTTCAAAAGCTCAATTGCACATCTTTCAATTTCTTTCTTGTCTTTTTCTACTATTATCATAGGCAATTGAACATTCTCCAAAGCAGTTAAGGTGGGGTACAAGTTGAAGAATTGAAAGATGAACCCTATTTTTTCCCCTCTCAGTCTTGCTATTTGATTGTCTTTCAGCTTGGAAGTATCGACCCCATCTAGAAAAATCTTTCCAGATGTTGGTTTATCAAGTAGGCCTATTAAGTGAAGCAGTGTAGATTTTCCTGAGCCAGATGGCCCGGTTATGGCGACAAAATCTTTCCACATTATTTTTAGACTAACATTACTCAAGGCAACAACTTCAACTTCATCCATTTTGTAGATTTTGCTAATATTTTTTAATTCTATTATCGGCTTCATTTTTCTCTATATGATTTCATATAAGTGAAGCCACATATAAAGATTAATTAAAATCCTGCTCTTGTGGTTTAAACCAAACGAAATCTATAAACAAAATTATTTATACATCGTAAAGTTTGTTTGCTAGTTTCTATTTATTGTTGTAGAAGGACTTGTTACGACTTTGTTGTTAAGCTAAACTTCTACATGCAAATCATACACCTAGAATAAACTACCTCACAGACCTTAATTACAATGGGCTGATGTCAAGAAATTTATACTGTTTTATCCTTTTTTATTCATTCAAGTAAGCATAATTTTATGGGGTTTGTTCTATAAACCTTTACTTTTAAATTTTCAATATTTTTCGAGATTTTTATCATAAGAAGAATTTTCATATTCTCGTGGAAACTATGATTTTTGTTTTTAGAAAAATTCAAAAGTTTCTATTTTTAGATCTTTAATACAATCTAATCTGCTGAAAGAAGTTGGAGGAAAGAATATAGGTAGTTATAATAGAAAGACAAACATTGTATTTATACATATAATTTTTGGTCGTTTAACAAAAAGATAAACCTTAAAGAATTATTAAAATTTTAAGGCTTTTATGGAAGGAACTGCTTTAAGAAATTCAACATTTTTTCATCATCCAATTTCTTATAAATATCAGTAGCTTGTTTGACACAACCTTTCTTAAGCCACTCATTCGCAATTTCCCTGAGCCCTTCTACATATCCCGCCATCTCAAAAGCTTTGGCAGCACTTGTGAGCCAGCCTTTCTCTCTACACTTAACTCCAATTTTAATAAGCTGCTCTTCACTTGGTTGTTTTCCTAATTTTTTGTAAACTTCAATAAACGATTCAAGCCGACCCTCTTCAGTGTATATTTCTCCCAGTTCTGTCAATAAATCCTTCCATTCAGTAGTTTTGGGGAAATTTATATTAGAAATATTTCTATTATAGAGAAAATCTATCAATTGGGTTTTTCTAATATTATCTACTCCCATATTTATTCTAACTAAACTGTAAAATATTTAAACTATTCTATTATTGCCCAGAAAACAGAAAATCTAAAAACAAAATAAACGCCCAGGCTGGGATTTGAACCCAGAAGGGGCAAAGCCCCACCAGCTCTCCAGGCTGGCGCCATGCCAATTAGGCGACCTGGGCAGCAAATATATATCCACATTAAATAAATTTATTGAGGAAATAATTTAAAATTAGCAAAGAGAATTATCGTTACTCATCAGTCAAAGCTTTGGACAATTTTACAAAAATATGCCCGCATTCTTCGCACTCATAAGCCTTTGGATAGCTAGCTTCAATTAGTCTTGTTCTAATAGAGCCACACTTAAGACATTTCTCAGCGTTAAGCTTCATCTCTACAAACCTCACAAATATAACTTCCATTAACTTTTTTCAAGTCATCGGACTGATTTTCACAATTTTCACAGATATTTATATCAGAATTTTCTATGTCTTCAGAAATCATTATTGGAGTAAAATTCTTTACAGTTATTGTATCAGAACCGTGCCCAACTTTAAGGAAGTCAAAATTGAAGACCCTAATGAAACCTTCTGCTATTGTTTTATCTTTCAAATAGAAGAAGTCAAAAACTTCTTTTGTGTAACAGTAGGGACAAATTGATGTTTCGAGTGGCATACCACACTTAATACATTTTTCTTTTTCAAAATTTGATTCAAACCTATTTCTTAAATTTTTAGAAAATTTTTTGAAATCTTTTAAAAGATTGGAACAAAAAAGCCATTTCTTTATAGAAGTTTCTAAACAATTTACACAAATGAAATTAAAAATTGGCTCCAAGCAAAATTTACACACTACTGTTTCTTTCACTTAGACCTCCATTTCTTTTAAATAACTTGTATAATATAAAAATTTTATGTAAGTTTATTCAAAGCAATTCGTATTGTTTAAAAAATTTATACAAAAAAGAAAAATTTAAATACAATTAAATTGATTTATTTATCATGCTTAAAAAAAGAGAAAAAGAGGTTTTTATTCGACTTTTAGAAAATGCGAGGATGCCAGACAAACATATAGCTAAACTGCTCAACACAACCCAGCCAACTATCACAAGAATAAGGCAAAAATTGGAAAAAACAGGTTACATTAAAAATTATAAGCCCGTTATTGATTTTCAAAAATTGGGCATAAGTCTTATAGTATTAACACTTTTCAGGATAACAGAGTTTTCTAAGACAGATGAGATAAAGAAGAAGGTGTTGCCCACATTAGTTAAAATGCCAGAAGTTTTTTTGGTTGCCCAGGGTGAAGGCATGGGCAAAACTTCAGTCATAGGAACAATACATAAAGATTTTCCATCTTTTGAGGATTGGATAATAAATTTGAGGAAAAAGTATGGGAAATATACCGAAGACATAGAGCATTTCATCTTCTCCACTACAAGAGTTTACAAAGAATTTTGTTTGGAAGATGCTGTGATAGACCATTTAAGGAGGAATTAGCCTGAGAAGTAGAAAAATTGCTGAAGAAAGTAGAGTGATGGAAAAGATAAGAGAAATAGTTGGAAGCAGGCTTAAGGTTGAGTCACAGGAAGAGCTCGCCGATCTTGTATTGAAAAAGTTGAAAAAAGAGGATAAAAACTATAGCTTGTCACCAATAAGGGTAAAGAGGATTGCCTTAAAAATTCCTGAAATTGAGATTAAAGCTAAGACAAAGAAAACTTTAAAGTTGTCTAAAATAGAGAAATGCCCAATATGTGAATGCAAAATAGAACCGATTAAGATAAAAAATTTAGTTAATAAAGAAATCATAATTGGCTATAGATGTAGTAATTGTGGCTATCAAAGCGATTTGGAAGCTTTCATGCCCATGAAGTATATTTTCATTTTAAAACAAAGATATAAATAGCTGAAGGAAACATAGTAGTAGCTGATGAGTTATACTTTAGAAATAATTCAACACCAAATAGAAAAGATACTTTATCCAGAAAATTCACGCACTACGAGAATCCTCCTCCAAAACTTATGTCTTATCAGTTGAAAAGTCTTGAGATAATTTTATAATCAATGCAATGCTTATGGTTTAAGCCCAAAAACTATTTTAAATTATCTAAGACATCTTAGAACATTAGGTTTATGTGTAAAAAAGCCTTTCGAAAAAATGACAAAAGATAATTTGGTTGATTTCCTAAATGAAAGACAAAAACCAGATTTTCTAAAGAAGTTGGGAGTAAGATTTCCTTTACTAAAATAAAAGCAAGTTTAAGCTAGAACTATGAATGAAATTAAAGTCGTCTTGAAAAAGTTTTACAAGTGGTACTACAAGACAGATGGTTGGGGAGTTTATCCTGATGTCGTTAGTTGGATTAAAACCCCTAGAAAATTGAACATTAGTCAAAAATTACCAGAAGAGTTGCTAACAAAAGAGGATATCAAGGCCATGGCTGATAAGGCTAGCAACCCAAGAGATAGAGCTTTAATAATGGTTTTATATGAATCTGGATGTAGAGTTGGAGAAATTCTTTTTCTTAAAATGAAGCATGTTGGATTCGATCAATATGGTGCTTTAATAATAGTTAATGGAAAACCGGGATGAGAAGGATTAGACTGATAGATTCTGTTCCTGATTTGCAGTTATGGGTTAACCATCATTCTTACAAGGATAACCCAGAAATGCCTTTGTTCATCGATATCGGAGCTTATGTTGGTGGTAGACAGTTGGGTTATTATGCTTTGCTTCATATTGTAAAAGTTTTAGCAGCCAAAGCTGGAATAAACAAAAGAGTTTATCCTCATCTATTTAGACATTTCCGGTTAACTGAATTAGCAAAACTTTTCACAGAACAAGAATTAAAGGTCCTAGCAGGATGGGTTGGTTCTTCCTATATGCCAAGAATTTATGTTCACTTGTCAGGAGCTGATGTTGAGAAGAAATTGTTAATGTTGAATGGAAAATTAACAGAAAAAATTAGAAGAAGAAAAGAAAAAGAATGAAATATTAAAACCAAAGAAGTGTCCAAGATGCAACGAAGTTAATCCTTCCAAGTTTTAGATTTTGTGGAAAATGTGGTGTGGTTTTAGACCTAAAATCTGCAGTAAGTGTAGAGAAAATGAGAGAGAACATTGATGGCCTTATGTTAAAAATACTCAAAGATCCTGACACACTTGTTTTTCTAGTTGAAAAAATAAAGGAATTGAAATTGTGAAAAGAAATTAAGAAAATATATTAAACATTTTGTGAGCTGATTGTAATTTATTTTTATAATCCCTAAATTTAAAAAGTAGATAGAATGCCAAAAAAGGTAACAATTAACAAAGATGCATATGGCTTGGAAGTTTGGGACTATTATAAAGGTAAAAAGAGTTACGAAATTGTAGAAAGAGATGACGGTTATTTTGATGTTTCGGGTGGTGCTAAAGATTATTTTGCTGAGTATAAAGACTGGCCAATGCATCAGAAGAAAGCGTTAAGATACGTTAAGGGGAAAGTTTTAGATGTAGGTTGTGGTGCTGGAAGGGTTGCTTTGTGGCTACAGAAAAAGGGATTTGATGTCACAGGTATTGACAACTCTCCTTTAGCAATAAAAGTGTGCAAATTAAGAGGGGTAAAGAAAGCGTTACTAATGTCAATAGATGAAATTGGAAAATTCAAACCTAACTCATTTGACACAATAGTTATGATGGGAAACAATTTTGGCTTGTTTGGTAGTTTCAAAAAAGCTAAGTTACTTTTAAAGAAAATGTATAGAATAACATCACCTAATGCTTTAATAATTGCTGAATCGATTGATCCTTACAAAACAGATAACCCTCACCATCTTTTATATCATAAGTTAAATAAAAAGAGAGGAAGAATGTGTGGCCAAATCAGAATTAGAATAATTTATCAGAAATGTAAGAGTGATTGGTTTGACTATTTATTTGTTTCTAAAAGCGAAATGATAAAAATTCTCGAGGGAACTGGTTGGAAATTAAAAAGTATTGTAAAAACAAAACCTTCCCCCTATGTTGCTATTATTGAAAAAATATCTTAAATACCAGTTTCTCAAACTTAGAGCGAAATATATTTTATCCTAAAAATCATAAATTCTATTTAAAATTATCATTTACTTGAAAAATTTTTGCCGGTAAAATTATAGATAACTTCTATACAAGTAGCACTTGTAGGAAAAAAATTCTAAATTTTTGGTTGGTGGCATGGAAGAGAAAAGAATAGAAGAACAAGAAATTTTATCAAAGTTACCAGAATGGTTCAAGATTTTGAGAGAAGCTTATTTCAATTCTAATTCTAAAAACCTGGAATTTTATAAGAATGATCAATTATCAAACTATTAGCCAATTCAAAAGAAAAGATTTTGGAATCATCTATAACGATTCTAGTAAGGAAATATTCTAAAAATCATAAATAGCCCGATAGTTCTTTTAAAACACTTTGGACAGAAGTTGCTAAGTTTTCGATTTTCTCAATCTCTCCTAAAGTAAACCACTTATATTCACTGTGATCTTCTTCTCCAAGTTTTACATTACTTGATTTGGGTCTACATAAAAAAGATAGAACAATTTCATGTTCTTTATCAGACCTTATGGTTGATCCTATAGCAAGAAGTTTTTCTACTACTACGTCTAAGTCAGTTTCTTCTTTAACTTCTCTTTTTGCTGTTTCAGAAGGATGTTCACCATATTCTATATTACCAGAAGGGAATTCCCAAACATCTGGTTCTCTTCTATGAATTAAGAGAACTTTCTTATCTTTAATTACAGCACCAGATGCAAATATATTAATAAAGCCTTTAGATGTTTCAAACCTCATAATAAAAATTTAGTAATTACAAGAACAAATTTTTAACTTTTTACCAATATTAAATACTTTTAATTCTTGGCAAAACACCTCCATACTTTCTTTAAGAATATAATACACACTCTTCACAGAAAACTTTCTTCTTATTGTTAGGTAAATGAAATTCTGCCTTTCTCTTACAGTTCTTATAGCTGCACTTCATCAAATCTAATAATCGCTTTACAAACTAATAGAGGTTATGCTATCTGAACGGGCATAAAGGTTAAAATTTTAACGTTCATCCATAATTTATGGAAAGGTTCTTTATTTACTCGACTCATTATAAAGAGAAAGATTTATGGATAGTTAAAGATTATATGAATACTTTAGAGCATTTATATAAACAGGAAAAAATTTTGTCAAAGTACAAATTACGTAATGTAGAAGCTTTAAAATTGGAAGATATTGCAACCTGTTTTTCTAAAAAATATTTCTCCCGATTAAAAAATCTATCTACTTCTAATGAGCTTACTCCTTCTAATCAACCAATTAGAGATACTATATTCGATGAGTTAATCGCATGCAATGGTATGCTTACCGCGATAGAATTAGCCTTTAAAAATAATGGTTTAGCTTTCCACTTAGGATCTAGTTGTCACCATGCAACCAGGTATAGAGAAGGTGGAAATTGTTATATAAATACCATAATGGTGGGAATAGAACAATCCAGAAGAAAGCTTAATTTAAAAAAATTTCTTATAATAGACTTAGATGTTCATTTTCCTGATGGAACTTATGATTCTTACACAAGCGATCCTAGTGTTTTTCAAATTTCTTTGCATGGATGGGGGATTTTTCCTGGAAGAGGATGGATTAATAAAATTGGATCCCGAAAAGCAAAAAATACTAAATTAAATATACCCTTACCTGCAGGAACAACCGGAGAATTATACATAACCGCTTTAAAGAAGTTTTTACCTCCTTTTATTGAAAAGTCTGATCCAGAGGTTGTCATTTACCAGGCTGGTGTTGATGTTTTGCACACAGATAAGCTAGGAAATCTGAAGTTGACCATAGAAGATGTTTTTGAGAGAGACAAATATGTCTACGAGCTTGTATCAAAGAAATATTCATACCCATTAGTAACTATAACAGGAGGTGGTTATTCTCCAGATTCTTATAAAGCACGAATCAATACTGTAGCTGCACTTGCAGGTGAAGAAATAGTCTTTAAAGAAAATTTACAAATTAAAGTTTCTGGATCAACAGAAATAAAATTTAAAAAATGGATTCAAGACTTCGAAATTTTTCTTTTGAATAAGGATTTTTACAAAGTCTAGTCCCCGTTCAACAAACATATCCAATTTTTTATTTTCTCATATTGCTTTTTCATATTTATTAGTAAACTCTAAATATATATATACTTTTCTATAATTGATCTTTAAACCAGTCAGCAGTAATTTTAAAGACCCTTTTTCTAACCTTGGGATCTGTTAAAAAATGGTCACCTGTTCTTATTTTTTTGAATTTTACCTTAGTATATTTCTTTAAATGAGAATAAGTAAATACACTCTCCTCCACAGGAACATTTTTGTCTGCAATTGAATGAATAAGAAGTACCGGGATGGTTATTTTCGTAAAATACTTTAGGGGTTCTATCTCTCTGGCTTTTTGATATAATCTTTTTCCAAATTTAATACCGCGGTAATAAATGTATCCTTTCTTTTCAATTTCTTTAATTTCGGTTTTGCTCCAAAATTTCAAGGGACGAAAAGCCCCATTCCAACACACTATTGTATTAATTCTTTTATCTTGAAAAGCGGCCATAATGGAAATTATGGCTGCATGCGAATGAGCAACTAATCCTATCTTTCTTATTCCTTTTTTGTTCAAGAATGAAATTGATGCTTCTATATCTTCTACTTCCGTAAAATGGTCGAAAAATTCACTTTTTCCTTCAGATTCGCCAAATCCTCTAAAATCAAACCTAAGAACATTAAAATTTTCCTTTTCTAAATAATTTGCAATACTTACATAAAGGTTTTCACATCTATTTCTGGCCAAACCATGACAAATTATAACACCACTTTTGCTTTTCGATTTATGTAAAGTCCCAAAAACTCGTTGATTATGTACTTTAAACACAATTGGGTACTTCATAATTTAATAATTGTAGAGCTTAAATAATAAATATGCAAACAAATAAAAGAACTCTCTTGCCAGTTTTGTGGAAGAGAGTAATATGGACCTTAAAAGAAGTGAAAAATGAAAAAATAAAAACGAAAAAGGATGTATTAAAAATTTTAGATATAGGATGCGGGAGTGGAGATTTAGCATTTCTCTTAAGTAAGTTAGGAAATGAAGTTTATGGAATAGAGAAAAATGTTTCTCTCGCCAAAAAAGCTAGAAAAAGGGGTGTAAAAACTAAGATTGGAGATATAGAAAAAGGTATATCCTTATATAATAAAAAATTTGATGTAGTTTGTTTATTTCAAGTATTAGAGCACATTTTAGACACAGAAAAAATACTAACAGAGTGTTATAAACTTCTTTCACGGGGCGGTATTATATTAATTAGTATTCCCAATATAGCCTGTCTGAGTAATCGCATAAGACTTTTTTTCGGGCTTTACCCTCGATGGGTTGCGCCCTCCTTAGAACATTGGCATCCTGGTACACACATCAGGGCTTTTACAAAGTCAACTATCTTTCAACTTTTAAATAGTGCAGGCTTCAAAATAGAAGATGTAAAAGGAGATTGTATTTCATTTTGTCCTTCTCGGCATCTTTTAATTTACTCTACTAGATTAGGGGATTTCTTTCCATCTTTATCTGAAATTTTATTGATAAAAGGAAGGAAAATTTAAAATTTTCTTACTACCAAAGGATTTTTCCTCAACATATTAATGGTGAGAAAATAAGGATATCGAATAATGCTTTCTTTCTGACCAACTGCTAGTTTGATGTTATCATTCACTCGTATAGAAGCTAATAAATATGGAACTAAGGGGTGAACACCTCTTTCTCTATGATAATAAGATTCCTTATAAATTTCGTCCCAACTTGGATCATCTGGAAAGAAAGAGGTATACCTCCCTTCAAATCCTTCTACAGCAGTCGTGAAGCATATTTTCATATTTTTTCTACCATAACGATGAATTATGGCACGAGCACTCCAACTATCGGCAGCATCATGAAGAAAATGAACTTCTTTACAGACTTCTTCAAGTAATTTTTCATCAACATTCCTGTCATAAATTGTAACATTAATCGAAGGGTTTATGTCCTCTAAAAAATTCTTCGTGACCTCCACTTTCTTCTTATTGAGGGTTGAATGAAAACATAAAAATTGCCGTCCAATATTGGACGGTTCAAATACATCACCATCAACAAGGAATAAATTTTCTACACCAAATCTAGCAAAAAGGAGGCTGGTAAGTTGTCCGGTTGCTCCTATCCCAAAAATACCAATTCTCATCTTTTTAATTTTTGAGATATCTGAAGAAGAGTAGAAACCAAATAATTTTTTAGTTAAGTCAGCTGACGTAATCACAGGATGTTCTTTTCTATCTTTTTTCTCTTCACGAGTTTGGTAATATGTTTTAAAAATTATAGGATTCACATCATTTACCATATCCAATTTATAAGTAGGATCTAGAGACAATAAAAAGAAGTGCAATTCTTTTATTACCTCTTCTCTTACCTCCATTAAATAACTCTCTAAAATATCAAATATATCTATGTTAATTTTTCTCTTTTTTTGTTCCTCAATAATTTTATCTTTTAATTTCTCAGAAAATAGATTTATTACATAATTTATCTTTTCATCTTTTTGGTTCATGATTATTAAGTAAAGTTAAAACTATTTAAATTTAAAAGAATCCAAAAAACCCATTATAGTTTGATAGATAAAACAATATCAAAATTCTGAGTCGAGGAGATTACTTCACTAATAAATCTCCCGTTCTGTAGAAATATTCTACTTATAAAAACTGCGCAATTCTTAGACCAGCTGGATTTTCACCAAGTGCATATTCATCTAACAATTTATTGAATTCAGAAATAATATAATCTCGTAGATTGCACTTTCTCGATGCAGCTTCAAAAAATTCCTTTGCTTTTGAATGTGCGTACTCGTCAAATTTTTTTCCGCATTTCATATAAATATTGTTAATAGTAAAACATTTAAATGTTTTACTTATTGTTGACATCTATTGAGAATTAAGTCTTTAAAGCACCATGGATCTTCCCCCAGAAGATCACCAGCTAAATAGTATGCTCTACTCCTGCATCCACCGCAAATAGATAAATATTCGCAATTTTTACATTTTCCTTTAAATTTCTTTCTATTTCTTAGTAAAATAAGTAGTTTGGATTTATTCCAGATGTTATATAAGTTTTCATGATATAAGTTGCCAGCACTTATACGTAAAAACGGGCATGGTAATACATTACCTTGTGGTGTAATAGAAAGAGCCGTAACGCCAGCTATGCAGCCACCTTTTATACTAGAGGTCGAAAGCAATTTAGAGGGTATCTTTCTAAGTAAAGAAGTAAGAGGGCATGATGGACGCAATATCTTCTTATTTTGATAGGCTTGCATCAAATGTTTCAATACTTCTAAAAACTCTTCTTTTTTAAAAGAAATATCTTTAACTTCTTTACCTCTTCCAATGGGAATAAAAACATTAAATCCTATTGGAAGATCATTTTTATGAGCTATTTTTAGCATTGTGTTAAAATAAGGATAATTGTTCCTGTGTAAAGTGACAAACAAATAAACATAAGTAAGTTTTGAAAGCTTTCTTATTGCTTCAATATTGATTTTAGGCCTCACTTTACCCTTACCATAATCGAAACTTACTTGAATCCTATCTACATTTTCAAGAAATTTAGGAATTAACGAAGAATTTAAAAGTGTTCCATTTGTTTGTAGGGTAACTCTAAATTGATATTTTTTCAATTCTTGAATAACTTCTTTAAGTTTGGGATATAGTAGAGGTTCTCCACCAGTAAGGATTATATCTTGTGTACCTAATTTCTTAAGAAAAGGTAATAGTTTTTTAATAAAAAGAAATGGCATGTCTTTCTTTTTTTGTGGCTGAAGGTAACAATGTTTACACATAAGATTACAACGATGTGTAATTTCAAGCTCTACAATCCAAGGTTTGTATGTCATTTTTTACCTTTATTTAATTTTCGAAATTTATGAAATTCTAATTGATTAGTAAAAATCAAAACTTGCGGGTTTAAAAGATTAAAAAGTAAAATTAGAGGAGTTGTCTTACTTTTATATACAAACCACTTTTCTTTAAAA
>JAVZGQ010000006.1:31489-42454 GCA_038998585.1 Candidatus Aenigmatarchaeota archaeon | reverse complement strand
ATAAATCACATGCTCTTTCTCTATTTTTTCAGCTTTCATCTCTTTCGCAACTTCAAAAGAGGGGGCAAGCAATTGAATTACATACCTTAAGCTAGTCTTGCTACCAATTTCGGTCAAATAATCCAAAGCTTCTTCACTAATCCCAATCTTCTCTGATTTTGCCCTAATTTCTAAAATTTTCCCAATCTCTTCTTTTTTGTAGGGTCTTGTGTTTATTATCAGTAGCCTATCAAGCAAATCCAAAGGCATACCATGCGCAGCTTTTATGTCTGTTCCTCTTATTGTTGCAAATCCTCTGTTAGTTGCAAAAATTATTATTGGGGCTAGTTCTTGCTCTAAAGCCCTGTTCAAAAAGGCAAAAGTTTCTATGTCAAGCATGCTACACTCATCGATAAAAACAACCCCAGGTATGAGCTCACACCTACCCTCTTGGACCAGGCTTTTTATATATTCATCTACTTCTTTTCTTATTTCAGGCTCAATTTCTTTCGACTCCCTTCCTCCAAAGAATAAGCTAAAAATATCTTCACCTTGTCTTGTATTTGCTACATCCAAAGCATGTAAAGTCATAGGATAAACAAATTCTTTTTCCTTTAAAACCTTTCCTTTTGGTACAGGCACGGGCTTAACTGTTGTTAAGTCGACTTTTTTCTCCTTAGCAGCTTCCTCGCTTATACCAATCTTAACTATTCTACCACCATCCACATCTATGTTTACAATATCTCCTGTTTCTATACCTTGCTGAATCAGTTGGATGGCAAAACTTTGATCCATTGTCAACTTCTTACTCTCATCTTTAGTTGCAATTTTTATTGTTGCTCCAACCGGAACTTGTTGGTAAGGATTGTAAGGATGTTGGGCTTTTTCTATAGAGATCTCTTTAACTTCACCCTCATAAATTTTTCTCATCTCATGAATCCTTGCAGCTATAGCCTTTCTTAAAGTTTGTGTTAAAAATTCTGTTTTTCTTATATCCGTGGAAAAAATCTCACTCGCTGCCAAATGAACAAAAGGGACATCTCTCCCAAGCTCTCTTGCTATGGCCGTTGCGATAGCGGTCTTTCCACTTCCAGGCATCCCGGCCAATAAAACTGCTCTACCAGCAAACTTTCCTTGTTTTATTAACCTAACGACTAAACCAGCAGCTTCTCTGGCCTCTATTTGACCAACCATACCATCTGCTACTGGTTTTGCTTTCAATCCGTCCAAGCCTAAGCCTCGAATATGGGAATGAGTAGCAACCCTTTCCCATTCACGCAGAGATTCGGAAACTTCCCTAATCTCTGCCATAGCCTCACCTTCCAATTTCTATTTTTAACACACCATTTTTAAATTTTTTACTGGTGATTACGCCATTGGGGATTGGAATAAGTGTAAAATAGGTCTTATTATCCGCGAAAGCTTTAACCTCTATACTTTGCTCTAATTTTTTTATTTCTATATCTTCTTTACTTTTCACACCAGGTAGTTTGATAGAGATTATCCATTTATCCCCAACAGTTTGAATTTCCGACTCTGGCTCTTCTGTAACTTTTGATACTTTAACTTCACGTTTCTCTTCTTCTACTTCTTCAATGGCGGGTGTAACACCCAATCTTCTTTTTAACTCTGGTTCTAATTTTTTGTATTCACCATAGGTCCTTACATCCACTTTCGGCTTCATTCCTGTTCCACTTCGAATTGTTATGCTAACACTGCCATCTTTTATGTTGGGCCTAATCTTGAAGCTGGGTAGCTTGAAAAAATCGCCTAATAGCATTTTGTTTATTCTTTCAAACTCTTTATCAATGCTACCAAAAAAACTTTCGAAGGAAGCCGCCCTTTTTCTTTCTTGAATTCTTCTCATTCCAACTTCCTCTCCACAATATGGACAAAAATTCCACTCTTCTTTTATTTTTTCACCACAATTTGAGCAAACTTTTTTTCTAAACATCTCACCACTTAAATTGGTTAGTGTTAAAGCTGAAAATATTTTTGTTTATAAGATATAAATTTTTCCACCTTTTTCAGGCGATTCATTTAAGTACTGAGGGAATAGAATTAAATCCTAGTGTTAAAAAATGGTTAAAATTCATTTATCGGATATTCAATCATTTTCAAGGAAAGAATAAAAGAATTTGGGCAAAATACAAAACCAAATTCTTATAGTTTTTTAGTAAAATTTGTTAAATTAATCAAGAAACTCTTTTAATCTTCACCTTTCTTGAAATTTTTACTTTCTTTTCCTTCTCTTTTTTCAAACTTTTTCCAATTTTTTTACCAATCCTTTCAAACAAAAGCTTAATAGTAGAGGGAACATCCCAACCACTAGCTTTAAGAACAAAAATTTTACCAGAAGCCCTAACTTTAGCATGTATAGAATATTTTTTTCTTCCAGCAGGACTATATACATCGACATTAAGCTTAAAGCTTTTTATATCCCAAATTCTTTCAAACTTCTTTAGGAATTTATCAACTTCTTCTTCTATTTCAAACTTTTCTGGGATCGGTGCATGAGAAATCTCGACATGGACCATAAATTATCCTTCAATTTTGGGACTTATTCCTCTTCAACCCTTGGTGCAAGAACAAAATTTAGACTGAGTTTGTCCTTAACTTCAAAAATCATCTTGATCGGGTAATCCTGAGCCCATTCAAGTACAACAAAATTGCTAAGTTTTGCTGCCTTTATCATCTTCTTCAAATAATCCAAAGGATATCTTGCCTTAACACTTCCAGTAGCCTTTAATTCACTCAATGCCTTGCTCCCCATTTCAAGCTCAAGTTGATTAGAGCTTATATCACCTTCTGCTCTCATTACAAACTTGGATGGCGAAGCTTCAAAAACTATTGTGTCAGCAGTAACTTCGGCATCAGCTATTCCAGTCTCAAGGACATTTGAATCCAATTGAGCCTTTGTGGTGAATTCAAGCTGATCTATCCTAGGAACTTCTTCTTGACTTAGCTCAAGCAAGGGTAAAACAAACCTTCTCTTGCTCGAGTTCTCAAAAACAATTTCAAGTTTAGAATCCTGTAAGTTAAAGATTATCTTGTCCTGTGCGCTTGCTCTCTTCAGAACTGAGAGAAAATTTGGAATGTCTAAACCAATTGATTGCTCCTTATCAATCTCATATTCTTCAAAAGCTGAGGATAAAATCTTGAAATCAACTGCGGCGACCATAGCTCTATCAGAAGCCATTAAACTTATTCCATCTTTCGCTAACTTGAAAACCCCTTCATCAATAAGTTCTGCTATTGTAGAAATAGAGTTCACAAGTAAGCCCACATCTTTGAGAACTGCTTTAAACATACAATCCCTCTTTCTTATATAATTCTTCTATCTTCTTAAATAAATTTAAATCAAATCCTTTTAAATTTTGCACTACTTCAGCTTTAAACTTGCCATCGACCAAAGAACAAAACACCCTCACAATTTCATCCTTATTAATTTTTTCTTCAGAAAAAATTTCTATTCTTCCACTTTCGTCTTCAAGAATAAAAGAATTTTCTAAGACTTCTACTATTTTCCCAATCAAAGCTACTTTTGAATCTGTTTTCGAAATCGAGAAAACTTTTCTTGGCAAATAGTGTTCTGCCATGAGTTTAATTTAAAAGTTGATGAATAAAAAATATTACCTCAACCGTAAGATCTCCAACTATACCCACACTTCTTGCATTTGTAAAACATTGTTGGTGGTTCATCGGCCGCTCTTGTTTGTTGCATCCACCAGTAAGCTTCCATATTTTCACACTTGGGGCACATTATTCTTGTTGTTGGTAATTCAGCAATGCCCTCATCTTTCCCCATCACAACAACCTCTCTCTTATTTTCCTTTATTTTCTCCACAATTTCGATTTTTTCTTTAGACTTAACTCTAAAGCCACATTTCCTACAAACTAAATAACCCCTCTTCTTTTTGTCAACAATCACTAGGTTTCCACATTTTGGGCAAAACATTCAAATTCCCCCCAAAAACCAATGTAATATAACTTTAAAATATCCTAATTTTGGAATAATAAAGATTACTTTTCCCTTTATTTGCTCTTTCTTCACAGAATATTCGAAAGGTAGTAGTCCAGAATTATGATCGCCTTTTATCATATAGCTTCCATCAGGATTTATTTTAATTATTCTATGGATTACAGGAATTTTTTGACCAGGAACTTCATAGACAACTACATCACCAACTCGATAATTATCGCTTCCCTGAACTATTGGTAAATCACCAACATCAAACCCATCTTTTATCGGCCAAGACTCTATGTAGCTCCTATTGTAGCCTAAATTTTCTTCCAACCATTTGTAATGATTTATTTCTGTGCTTTTGTCATGAAGCATGGAAGAAGTCAAAACAGATACCACTGGGTAATCGGTGGCGAGAACTAAACCAAGGGCAGTTTTAAATAATAAGGCAGCAATCGCCCCGCCTAAAATGTAGGATAAGTAAAAATCTAGTTTTAGGTAATGGATAAAGATTATTGCCAAGATCACAAGCAAATAAGTCATTATATTCGTAACTGAAAAAGCTTGAAGTAAAATTATCGATAAAAACATGTATATAAAAATCCCATATTTCTTTTCAATTTTTTTCCACTTCTTCTTAAGCCCTTCCATAGCTCTCGCCTCTAACAATGCCTGTGGCTATTATGTGAGCTATCCTTAAAGGCTCTGGGATGTAGCCTCTGGTACAACTCAACTTTATCACTTCTTTAGCTGTAAAATCATCAACTCCTATATTTTGGTAATAAATCTTTTTAAAGTCTTTGATGAGACACTCCTTTATCTTACCAGCATTTTCAACAGCTTTCCATCTTTCTTCAAAATCTTTAAACCTCTTCAAAGCTTTTTTAACTTTTGTTAAATCTGGCATCTTCCTGTTTATCACTATTACAGGAAGTTTCGTCTCTTCAAAAATTTTCTTAACATTGACCATGTTGAAGCCTGCCAATGTAATTCCATCAAACATTATAACTTTAAGCTGTTGTTTATGTCGAGTAGAATTAACAAGGTTTATTATTTTTTCAGTCGCATCATTACCGTCAACCAAAACTTCAGTTTTGAGCACACCATCCAAAAATTTCCCACCTCGAAAAATCACGCCTATCACGGGAACTAGTTCTTTGCTTCTTGGTGTGAAGGCTCCATCGTCAAAGCCGAGAATTCTTATTTCAGACTTCAGCATGTTTTCTAACTAAGAGAATAGGATTTTGTAAGTATTAAAGTTTTACAAAAAATTATATATTTGGAAGATTTTTAGTGAGCATATAAACTTTCGATAACTCTAAATTTATAAAATTGAAAAACAAAATATGATGTTATGATGTGATTTTATGGTAAAAAAGATTTTCCCAGAAGCTGTGGCAAGACTTTATTCTAGAGTTTTTGTTTGTAGAGTTTGTAAAAGCAAGATTAGGGCAGACCCAGCTAAGGTGAGAGTGGGGAAAGTTAAATGTAGGAAGTGTGGCTCTACATCTCTTAGGCCAAAGAAAAGACCCTTGTGATTACATGGAAATAAGTTATATAACAACTCGAGACCTACAAAATTCTGTTGGTAAAGCAAATGGTAAAGTAAGGGTAATTGTCTTTAAAGGTGAAAGTGTGGCCAACATAGATCTGGTTTGTCCAGAATGTGGGGAAGCTCAAAAGAAACAACAAGAGTTTAAACTGCCTTTGGATTTGCAGTGTGGAAAGTGTGGTTTTAAAATAAAGCTCCAAAGACTGAGAAAAGAAATCAAGAAGAAATAAAAAACTTATTTTTATTTCTCAAATTATCTATTGAAGAGTTTTGACTCTTCATGATCGCTATGATGGAATTTCAGAGAGTTTGGAATTGGTATTCTCGTGAGTCGGTTCTTAAGGCTATTGTGGAAGCTGCAAAGAATAGAGAAGTGGTCGCAGTTTATCATGATGGTATTTTTGGCAAAAGACCAGATATGCTTCAATACATTCAGGATATCCTTCAATCTGTAGCAAAAGGTGCCATATCTTTTCATGGTTCTCTTGAGAGGTGGCAACAGCCTATGAAGCTTGATGTAGGCTTGAGCAAGGCCCAGCTCGATGCCATGAGGATTGGGTGGGATGTTTTGTTCGATGTAGATGTAGATGATTTTGAAATTGCTAAAGCTACTGTAAGGCAACTGATAGAAGCTTTCAAGGACCATGGTGTTTCTAGCTATAGTGTAAAGTTCACGGGAGGCTCTTCTTTTCATGTTGGGATTCCTTTTGAAGCTTTACCTGAAAAAATTAATGCCCAACCCACTGCTGCCCAATACCCAGAAATACTGCAGAAGATAATAGAATATGTTAAGTGGTACATTAAAGATCAATTGAAGGAAGAGATTTCAGCTTTGGCAAAACCAGAAGAAATTGCCAGTAAGATAGGAAAGACTTTGAAAGATATAACTGAAAATGGGGAAATAGCTCCCTTCAAGATAATTTCTATGGATATCTTTGGGTCAAGACATTTGTTCAGACTTCCTTACAGCTTACATGAAAAAACTTTTAATGTAAGTTTACCAATAAAGCCGGAACAGGTTGATAGATTTGAGGTTCAGCAAGCCCTACCAGAGAAAGTAAAAGTTGAAGAAAAATTCTTGGTAGCAAAATCAAGTTTACACGATGCAGAAGCTTTGGTAATAGAAGCTTTAGATTGGAGTACCAAACATTTAGTTGAGACTAGAGAAGAGATACCAAAAATATTTGTTAGAAAAAAAGTCAAAACAATACCAGAGGATTTATTCCCCCCATGTATTAAAAGCATTTTACAAGGTTTGAGTGATGGAAGAAAGCGAGGTTTATTTGTTTTAACAAATTTTTTGAAGAATGCTGGATGGAATTTGGATAAAATTGAAAATAAAATTCTTGAATGGAATTCAAAGAACATACCGCCTTTAAGGAACAGCTACTTGAGAACTCAGCTCAGGTGGCATTTCAGACAAGAAAGGAATTTATTGCCACCAAATTGCAATAATGAGAATTTTTACAAGTCTATGGGGGTATGCAAACCAGATGAACTATGTACAGATAACAGTGATAAAATTATGATAAAAAATCCTGTTAATTATCCATTCAAGAAGTTTAAGGCTAAGAAAAAGAAAATGGTTTAAATATAATTCTTGAGGTTTATATTATAGTCCCATCTAGTAAAAATGGGTGATAGGAAGAGATGGAAGAAACAATAACTTTTGAATTGATAAGGAAAATTCAAAGAGAGGAAGAGAGGTCACCAAAGCTTTCCAAACTACCTGATAATTTTTACCAGAATGTCAGGAACTACCTTCAACAGAAAAGGAATATTCTGGAAAAAATGGAAGATAGAAAATCTTCGATTGAAATAAAAAACATAGAGAGATTAGTTGAGGATATATTTAACAGAAGGGAGAGAAAGATAATAACACAAGCTATTAATTCGGCAAGAGTCGATTTGGCTGTGGAAAATTTGACAGATGAGGAAAAAGAATTTCTGGAAAATGTTAAAGATTTGATTAAAAAAAGAAGGGAAAAGATTTTGAAAGAGTTATTGGAAAAGAAAGAAGAAAAGGAAACTGTAATAATGGTTGTTTTCAAGGAGGCTGTTCCAGAGTTTGTTGGTGCGGACATGAAAACTTATGGGCCTTTTGAAAAAGGGGATATGGCTAAGCTTCCGGAGGAAAATGCTAGGCTCTTGGTTGAGAAAGGCTTGGTAGAAGAGTTCAAAGTTAGTGAGTAATAGTAAAAGATTTATTTATGAACCTCCAAGAAGGAATAACTTAAAATTTAAATTGATAAAAGGTGTTAAATTTTTTATGAAATTCCCTAAATCAGTTAGGACTTATTGCCCATACTGTAAGAAGCATACTCAGCATGAGGTTGAGATAGCCAAGAGGAGACCAAGGGGAAGCTTAAGTCATGGCCAGAGAATATTCAAGAGAAAGATGAAAGGTTATGGTAGCTTTCCAAAAGAAAACCCAAAGGGAAGGGAAAAGCCAACAAAAAAGGTTGATTTAAGGTTCAAGTGTAAAGTTTGTAGTAAGACGCATGTGAAAGGTGAGGGTTGGAGAGCAAAAAAATTTGAGCTGGTGAAAAAATGAAGATTAAAAATATAATTGTTTTACCTAAGAGCAAGTTCTTGAGAGTTCTATGCCTTAAATGTAAGAATGAGCAAATAGTTTTCAGCAAGGTAGTGGCTCTTGTGAAATGTTTGAAATGTGGAGAAATTTTAGCAGAGCCAACTGGTGGAGTTGCCAGGATTAGGGGAAAAGTTTTAGAAAAGCTAGGTTAAATAGTTTAAGGAAAACTTTTTAAATACATTTGGAAAATAATATTTTTAGTGTTTAAATAATCTAAATACGGTGATCGTATGGTGTGGGAAGACCCTTGGGATGATTTTGAAAGAATAAAAAGAAGGATGAACTATTTTATAAGAAGAATGTGGATGCCCTTGGAAGAAGAGTTGGAAGCTTTCAAGAGTTTTCCAGTGGATATGAGTGAAACTGATGATGAGCTTATAGTCAAAGCAGATTTACCGGGATTTGAAAAGAATGATGTGACCATAAGAGCAACAGAGAATACCTTAGAGATTTTAGCTCAGCACAAAGAAAAGAAAGTTGAAAAAACTGAAAGAATGTTCAGATCAGAGAGAAGACTTGGGGCAATGAGAAGATTTTTGACTTTACCCGTGCCAATCGATTACGAGAAAGCTAAAGCCGAGATGAAGAATGGTGTGCTTACAATAACCTTGCCAAAGAAGATAAAAAAGAAATCAGAAAAAGAAATAAAAATCGAGTAGATGATAGCTATGGCAGGAGAAAAGGATGAGCTGCCCAAAGTCGAGGGTTATTGTAGGTTTTGCAAGAAGCCAGTTTATAAAGATTTAGCAAAACACGAACTCATATGCCAATTCAGATAGTGAGAAAAATACCAGCAATCACGAAGTAAATTGCTAAGGTAGTTATGTCACTGAGTAAGGTTGCAAATGGCCCAGCTGCAAAGGCAGGATCTACATTCAACTTTTTTAAAATTATTGGCAAGAAAGTGGAAATCGAAGTTCCTGCCATTATACCTAAAAACATAGAAAGGCCAACAACCCAGGCAATAGAAAAATTTCTTTGCCAACCTAAAAGTTCAAGAATTGCCAAGAGCAAACCACAAACAAGAGCAAGGTAGAGTGAGACCAAAAGCTCTCTCTTTATCCATCTTTTAATAGAAAGTTTCGGGTCCAGGGCAAATCCTCTGACTATAAGGGTCTCAGATTGTGTGCCAGCTGCATCGCTAACATAAACAAGAACTGGTATGAAAGCTGCCAATATCAAATACTTACTCAATATAGTTTCAAAAAAGCTAACTATTGTGGCAGCCAATATTCCTCCAAAATACCTATTAAAAGCCATGGCATTCTCCTCTTCACCATTTTTTTAGGGGGATCTTTTATGGTGTTAAACTCTTGGCCAACTCTGTGGAAAATTCCGCCAAAGCTGAAGACATCCTTTCTAACTTCTTGATTAAAGATTTTAAGAACTGTGTCGTAAGGAACTACACCGAGGAAATGCTTTTCCCTATCAACAATTGGCACCATCTTTATGCCGTGAGAAAGAGCAAGGTAGACCACTCTTTCCTGATTTGTAAAGGGATAAACATAAATTACATTCCCTTTCATAACATCTTCTATTAGTTTGTTCTTCTTTACTTCAAGAAGCTCTTTAAGAGAAATCACACCTTTAAGCACTTTTTCTTCATTAACGACATATATGTAATCGATAGTTGCAAAATGCTTTATTTTTCTTAAAATCATTTTTTTGATACTGTTGACAGTTTGATCAACTTTAACTACAGGGACTTCTTTAATCATATACTTTCCTGCTGTTCCTGGAGGAAATTTCTGCATAATAAAGAAATTATTTTGTTTGACTTAAAAATTAGGATACAAACCCCATGCCTTTCACTTCTATTCTTCTACTAGCTTCGTAAACCGAGAATTTGCAATCAAGTATCTTTTCACATACAGAAATGTTTGATATGCAGTGTTGAGTCATTTTTTCAACAGTTACCTCAGATTTTCCATCAGCTAAAGCTATAAATGGTATTATTTGATCAGACATAAATTTATCCAAAGCTGATTTTGATTGAAGTGATTTGAATAGTTCTTCAGCAGCCTGTTTTCCTATATCCTCAGCTCTTATTCCCATTTTACCTAAATTGTCTACCCCAAGGATTGAGTTTTCGGCTTCGGCCCAAAGGGTTATGCTTGTGCCAGGAGAATAAGTTCTAACAGTCTCGGTTTTTATTTCCACATTGCTGAAGTTTCTTTCAACAAAATACTTCTTTGCAGCTTCTGCTTGTCTTGTCGCAATATGCTCGGGTAAAGAGCCCACAACAGATACACCCTTTATTCGTTTAGTTTTCCCAGGGCTTGTTAATCTAATAGCGGTTAATTTTTCGATAGGATGGACGGTTATTTCTACTTCTGCCCCACCTTGAGGATAAAATCCATGCTTGATTATTTCGATTTCAGCACAATAACCCATTTTTCTAACTATTGGTAAAAACACATTTTGCACATATTGAATAGTGGGGCTCCATGCAGAGGCTGTTGAGCCACCTTTGACGTTTATTTTAACAATATCACCAGTAAAAGCTGATACGATTTGTAATGACTGGAAAAGAAGAGCTATAGAACCTGCTGTTGAAATTTTTATATTTAATTCCTTTGCCCTCAATTTTTTAGGAATAAACTCTACTTCAGTAGAGCCCAATTTCGCTCCTCTTATCTCAGCATCACATAATTGAGCTACAGCTAACAGCCCTTCTAAGTGTTGGGGTTTAAGTCCTGTGCCTCCTCTTCTTGCGCTGCGAATGTTTATTACTTTTATTGATTTGCCAGTAATAGCTGATAACCCGAGGGCTGTGCGTAAAATTTGTCCTCCTCCCTCCTTTCCATCAATTACAATCATAATCCCATCACCAATCTAATAGCCCATCAATTAAGATATATTCAGACCTATTAAATT
>JAVZGQ010000006.1:0-31479 GCA_038998585.1 Candidatus Aenigmatarchaeota archaeon | reverse complement strand
CCCAAAATAGCAATAAAAAATATCCCAAAAAATGTAAAAATTAACAGAAACATCATATCTGTGGTAAGAGATAAGAAATGGTCTAAAACATACAGACTTTCCAATAAAGAATTTTTTAATTACTCATCAACGATATGAAAGATTTTCTAAAATTTTTCTAAAATTTTTTCTTCAATTCTTATCATTTCATTTAGCTTGTTTATTCTCTCACCAGAAATCCCAAATTTCACATAATCACAGCCTAGACCAACTGCTAGATGAGCTATCAGATTGTCTTCTGTTTCCCCTGAGCGATGAGAAAATATTGTTATGATTTTGTTTTCTTTCGCAAGTTTAACAACTTTTATTACATCACTCATCGTTCCAGCTTGACTTGGTTTAACTATCATAGCATTCGCTGCTTTAAGATCTATTCCATCTTTTAGCCTCTTCAAATTTGTTGCAAATAAATCATCGGCCACTATAAGCTTGTTTGGTAGCATGCTTGTTAGCATGGCAAAAGAAATAAAATCATCTTCCATGAAAGGATCTTCTATGTAGCTTATCGGGTACTCCTTAACTAAATCTTGTATTAGCTTAAGTTGCTCGATTTTGCTTAAAATTTTGTTGGAGTATCGATAAACATAGTATTGACCACCATCCCAGAGTTGAGACGCGGCAATATCGAGACCAATCCTCATTAACCTTTCATTTACAATTTTTTTTAAAATGTTCAAGATCTCGATAAAGCTTAAGTTAATAACCCAACCAGACTCCCAATTCCTACCATAAGTAAATGTGGGATCTACCAATTTCAAAACCTTACCCAAATCAAGATAGGCCTGAGAAATTTTTGAAATAGACTCAAAGAAAGAAGTTTGGTGGACAGGTAAAACCAAGAATTCTTGAATATCGCTCCTACTTTCCTTCCAACCGCCAGCGACATTACAAACAGGCTTAGGCATTTTCAACTCATTTTTAGTTAGGTTGGCCAGATATTCGAAAACTTCCAAACCCTCGTCCAAAGCAAAAGCTTTTAGAAAGGCTGAAGAAATAGCCAAAGCCAAGTTACCCCCAATTTCCTTAAGCTCGGGCGTTTTGTCTATTGTTCTTATCAGCTCATCAACATCTTCCTGATTTTTGAATTCTTGGTTAATGAAATTCTCTCTTATAAAGTTGAATTTATTTATTACTTCATCCACAGGCAAATAAACAACTTCATGTTTTCCTCTGCTCGTGCCAATTGGGACAGAGGCCGAGACTTTACCCTTTACTGTTTCAATTTCAACTTCAATTGTTCTTTTAGAGTTTGTAGCAAATATTTGCCTTATCTTCAGATTCTTTACTATCATTAATTAAAATTTGTTTTTATAGAAATTAAATTGCTCTTTAATTCTCAAAATTTATTGTATTTCACCTACCAAGAACAATCTTCCAAAGATTTTTACCATTTATCAAACCAATCTTTCCTTTTTTTACAGAAAGCTCGTCAAACTTTTGTACATTATCAATTCCCTTACCATATACCAAAATCGGTACTGGTCCAAATTCATGCTTTCTGGTCTTACAAGAAGTTATGTGATCAGAAGTTATTATCAAAATACCGTCGAAATATCTTAACCTTCCAAGATAATCATCTATCCTTTCGATGACCTTTTGTTTCCTGAAGAAATCTCCATCATGCGCAGATTCGTCAGGTCCCTTTATATGGGCATAAACAAAATCATATTCAGCTAAAGCATTCTCTATATTGTCGAAGATGAACCTCAAAGTTTGCTCGAAATTTAGCTCAGGCACTGTTATTGAGTCAAAGCCAGCCAGCATACAACTTCCCTTCATGACCCCATTTTCTGCGATACATACGGCCTTTTGGATATTATTTTTTTTCAGGAAGTTTTTGATTATCGGGAGTCTGTTCCCAGCCTCTCTTGTGAGTATGTAATTTGCCGGTGGTAGACCACACTTAATTCTTTGCTCATTTGCGGGATGGTATTCAATAACTTGTCTTGATTTTTCTATGAAGTCTTGTACAATCTGGGCTGATCTTCCGGCTTCGGGAGAAAAAGCTTCAATTTTTTTCACTTTTTCCCAGTCAAAGTAGGGGTCGCTATCGCTGATTTTGTCGCTCAACTTTTCTTTCAAGATTAGGACAGCTCTATGACCATAAGTGCGCATGAAGATGTGGTCGACATCAAGTTTAACATGCTCATTAATATATCTTGCAATTTCGTCTAAACCTTGAAAATTTCTCCCAACTCTTCTGTCCAATACTTTAAGCTCATTATCCACAGTTGTAAAATTACATCTTAAGGCAAGCCAACCCTGCTGGTAAGGAATGTTAGCACCAACGGCTTCTATCGGCCCTCTTTTAATCTGATCAGGTTTTACATCATACCCCAAAAGGGAAAAATTTGCCAAATGACTCACGCTTGTCCTTATAATATCGTTCCAGAATTTTTTCTCTACTGTCAATATTTCTCCACACATACCATTTTTTGCGAAAAAATCTAAGTTTGGTTTGTAGGCTATGGCTAGAGGAGTTCTGGCTTCAGGCAAATCTGGTAAACCATCTATTACAAGGAATATTATCTTTCTCCTAAGCTTGGTTACTTTGGGTTTAACCCGTCTTACCATCTTGATCTTTTTCTTTTTGGTTTTAGGCATTAATTAGAATTAGGAATTGAAAGAAAATAAGTTTAATTGAATATTACCTCAACTCTGCATCTTTCCTCTAATTTCGTTCAATACATTCTCAGCGTATTCGGCTAGCTTTTTTGATAGCCTTGCTTTAGCTAAGATAAGCTTTCTTTTGAAGATGGGGTCTCTTCCTTTAGCTTGCTCAGCTGCAAAAAGTGTGATAAAGGCCGATTGAAGCTCGAGCCAGAAGAAAGCCTTTTCAAAGAATTTTTTGCTTTCTTGTTTATTTTGAGCGGATAGAGCTAAAGCTTTCCATTTTTCATAATTCTCAGAGCATAATAGGATTTCTTCACCAATGTCCATTTTTAACCGACCTTTTATCATTACCCTATAGTAGTACTATACTTTTACTATTATTTAAGCGTTACTATTCTATAGTGGCGAAAAACTTATATATCCTTGGGGTTTAATAAAATGTATGAAAAGAGAATTTTATTGTATTTGTGAAAACCATCCAGAGATTTTATTTGATTATTCACAAATTCTCTTGGAAGAATACCACAATATAAAACAATCTTTGGATAAAGAAAAACAATTGTTGGGTGAGGCATTGAAAATCTTGGATAATCTATTATTTTCTCCCACAGAACTATTGTTAGAACACAGAAATTCCCTTCAAATAGCCGAGGATATAATAAATGAAACATCGAGAGTCTTAAGTGATTTACTATATCCTTCCACAGAACTATTGTTAGAACACAGAAATTCCCTTCAAATAGCCGAGGATATAATAAATGAAGAATTGAAAATCTTGAATGGTTTGAAAAACCCGTGTATTTATATTGAAGGTGAAAAAGGATCGAGGAAAATTGGCGAATATCTTGAAAATAAAGGATGGAGAATAATTTATTTGGACGATGGATTTTCTAAACTAGATGAAATAAAAAAAGCTTCTCCTTTTAAAATTGCCAAGAATCTAAAATATTTTAATGAAGGTAGAGAGGACTACTGGGTAGAAAGGATTAAAGAAAACTTGCCCAAACCCCATGAAACTCCCATAGCAATAGTAGGAAAAAATCATATCATAAATTTTGAAGAAAAATTAAAAGAGTTGGGTTACTTTCCAAAAATCTACAATATCAAATGATTGTAAATACCCTGTTGTTTGCAACAGGTGCAACGGCGTCAATTCCATCTTCCTTAAGTTCGGAAGCAAATTCCTCTGTGTGGTCACCATGTATACAGAAAACTTTTTCTGGGTTTAAATTTTTCACAAACTCGAATAGCTCACTTCTTCCTGCATGTGCAGAAAAATCTAAGCGTTTGACAAGCATCTTAACTTCCAAATCTAATTCTTTTGTAATAAGTCTGCCTGTCTCAAGCAATATTTTGCCTGGTGTATCCTCAAGCTGCCATCCTGTAAGCACAAGGCTAGATCTTCTATCAGAATAAAGCTTCCTGAGATACCACACGATTGGGCCTCCTGTTAACATACCACTAGTCGTTAAAATTACACTTGGTTCTCTTATAGCTCTTTTCCTAGCTCTTTCTGATGTAATGTACTCAACTTTTCTTAATGCTTTATCCAAACTATCAGGTTCTTTGAGTGAGTTCTTGTGTTGGTTTATTATAGTCGTGGCCTTTTTCCCCATTCCGTCAAGGTAAAGAGGATAGTCAATTCCATACTTGTCAAGAATTAACAGAATTTCTTGTAGTCTACCAATAGCAAAACCAGCTATCAAGCAATGGCCATCTATTGCAAGAGTACTTTCAATTATTTTAACCAACTCTTTTTCTTGAGATTTCCTGTCTGGATGCTCCCTATCAGAATATGTACTTTCTGTTATTAGGTAATCTATTTTTGGTAAGTTCAAATCAGCTTTTTTGAGTAGCCTTGTATCTGTTGTTTTTAAATCGCCTGTGTAAAGAAGGTTTTTGTTGTTAAAGTTTAAAAGTATCATGGAGCTACCGGGAATATGACCCGCATCGAAAAATTCAAATTTTGTCGAATGAAGTTTAAACAATTGTCTGTATGGTATCAAAACAAAATTTTCCATTGTTTCTTGTACATCATTCTTCTTGAAAGGCAAGCTAACACCTTCCTCATGACTTATCTTTAAGGAGTCAAGAAGCAAAAGTTCTGTTAGAGGTTTTGTAACACTTGTGGAATAAATTGGACAACCATTTCCATTGGCCGAAAATATCGCGACTGCGCCTGAATGGTCCAGGTGAGAGTGAGAAAGCAAGATCACATCAGGTTTTCCTTGAATGGGTATTGGAAAAGTTGGCGGCACTTCTCTTATTTTTGTTCCATAATCAAGTAAAATTTTTTCTGTGCCTGTGTCGACCAAAATTCCAGAGGCTCCAACAGTTTGCATTGCCCCTAAAAAGCTTATCTGAATCATGATTTTTTTTTAATTTTTTTCTATTTATTGTTTATCAAAAAACCTTGTTCATCAAAAGTACATCAAATCTTAAAAATTTACTTAAGAAGAGTCAATATTTATTTTATGGAAGTAGATATAGAAAAAAGGTTGGAATTGATCAAGGGTGTTGGTGAAGAAATAATTACAGAAGAGGAACTTCGCCAGCTGCTTGAAACAAAAGATCATCCTGTAGCCTATGATGGTTTTGAGCCTTCAGGATTGGCCCATATAGCCTTTGGGATTTTCAGGCCAATTTTGATAGAAGATCTGATTAAAGCTGGGGTTCGTTTTAAGCTTTATTTGGCAGATTATTTTGCATGGATAAACAATAAGCTTGGTGGTGACTTAGAAAAGATAAAGCTTGCGGGCAAATACTTTATAGAAGTCTGGAAAGCCGCTGGTCTAGATACAAAAAAAGTCGAGTTCGTTTGGGCCAGTGATTTGGCAAGTAGAAAAGAATATTGGAAAAAAGTAATTCTCATAGCAAAGAGCACGACAGTAAATAGGGCAAATAGAGCTTTAACTATAATGGGAAGGAAGGCGGGAGAACTAAAAGAAGTGGCTCAGTATTTTTATCCAGCGATGCAAATTGCTGACATTTTTGAACTACAAGTCGACATTTGTCAATTGGGATTGGATCAAAGAAGAGCTAACATGCTTGCCCGTGAATTAGGACCAAAGCTTGGTTGGTGGAAGCCTGTTGTGGTGAGCCACCACATGCTCATAGGCTTACAGGGTGTAAAGCAGCCCGAGGGTTATGATGAAAATAGAGATATAGACATAGCAATAAGTTCAAAGATGAGTAAGAGTAAACCTTCAAGTTCGATTTTCATGCATGATAGTAGAGAAGAAATTTTCAAGAAAATAAGAAATGCGTATTGCCCAGAAAAAATTGTTGAAAACAATCCAATTCTAGATTACACAAAACACATAATCTTAAGGAAGTTTAAGAGCATAAAAGTTGAAAGACCTTTAAAATTTGGTGGAGAGATTGAGTTCAAATCTTACGGTGAATTAGAAAAAGCTTTTAAACAAGGAGAACTCCATCCTCTCGATTTAAAAAACGCTGTTGCCGATTATTTGGATCAAATAATAAAGCCTGTGAGAGAACATTTTGAGAAAAATTCAAGTGCTAGAGAACTTCTAGAGCTAGTAAAAGGATTTAAGATCACAAGATAGTTAAAAGCCTTTTTTTAATTTACGAATAGCAAAAAAAATTGAGCCGACGGACAAAATGATGAATGTGGAGACAATCAATTCTATCTCAAAATATCCAAGCAGAGCAAAGCAAGAAATTGTGCCAAAGAAAGCTGTGAGGGGGAATTTTCCTATGTTCAATGGGGCAACAAAGCCTCTCTTCATATCGGGTTTCATAAACCTAAGATGAATCAAGGACAGGTTTGAGGCTATGAAAGCTAACAATGAGCTTATACTTGTTATCTTTGCCACTTTTTCTATATCATGAATAAAAACAAACGCTGAAGATAAAATTGCAATTACAATAATAGAAAAGTACGGTGTTTTTCTTTTTGTATGAATTCGTGATAAAATCTTTGGGAATGATCCTTCTTTTGCCATACCATAAGTCATCCTAGATGCTGCAATTAAAAGACCAAATGATGTGCTCGCGGTTGTTAAAAGTGCTGATAAGGATAAGAAGATGAAGGCATTATCACCTAAAACTTTGTATGTTGCAAGGGCTAAAGGCGCTGGTGATTGGGAAAGTTCTTCCCAGCCAGCTAAGTTCAATACAGCTATTGAGACTAGCACATAAACAACTGTTGTTATTAGCACAGAGAGAATTAAGGCAGATGGAATGATTTTTTTAGGATTTTTAGTTTCTTCAGCTAGATTGACTACATCCTCAAAGCCAAGATATGCAAAGAAAACTAAAGCTGCTGCTGAAAAAACTCCTGCTAAGCTGGGGGCCTCAAAATATTTCTGTATGTTTATAGGAGCTCTTAAAAAACCTAAGAATATTAAGAATATAAGGCTGATTAAGACTATGAAAGATGTTGTTGTGAAAAATCTTGAACTTTCTCTTATTCCTAGAAAACTCAAAGAAGAAAGAGTGAGTATGAGGAAAACAGATATAACCGTGCGTATCAAAAGTGATTTGATACCAAAAAGTTCTGAAAAATATCCAGAGAACCCTAGAGAGACTGTGGCTATGCCAGCAATAAGTGCGAAAATCAAAAGCCAACCTATTAAGAAGGCCCATAAATCACTTCCGTAGGCTTTCTTGACATAAACGAAAACAGATCCAGCTTTGGGATACATGGAAGAAAGTTCAGCATAGCTCAAGCCAGTAAAAATTGCAACAAAAGCCCCAATTAAAAAAGAAATCCAAAGAGAATTTCCTGCCAAACCAGCAGCTTTGCCAATCAAGGTAAAAATTCCTGCTCCAATTATCACACCGATTCCATAGAAAGTTGTTTCTAGTAATCCGAGCTCGCGCTTCAATTTCATAAAATAAATTTAGAAATTAAACCTAATAAAAAATTTTTTGAAAGGAAGATATAATAAACTTTCTATCGCCTGAAGAATAAACAGCTTTTAAATTTTAAATTTAGACTAATAATTAGGGAAAATGCTGGACATTAAGCTCATAAGGGAGACCCCAGACTTAGTAAGAGAAAATCTGAAAAGAAGGCAAGATCCAGATAAACTCAGGCTTTTGGAAGATGTCATAGATTTAGACAAGAAGTGGAGAGAAGCTCAGACAGAGATAAACAAGCTCAGACAAAAGAGGAATGACCTGAGTAAAAAAATAGCTGTGATGAAAAAAGAAGGAAAGGATGTTACACAGCTTTTAAGAGAAGCAGAGAAGATTCCAGAAGAGATAAAAAAACTTGAAAAAAAAGTTGAAGAGCTTCGGCAGAAATTAAGAAAAGGGTTGCTAAGTCTTCCGAACCTTTTACATGATAGCGTGCCTTATGGTAAAGACGAGAATGATAATGTGGAGATAAGGAGATGGGGCTCACCACCAAAGTTAGACTTCAAACCAAAAGATCATTTGGAGATATTGAAGAATTTAGGCCTGATAGATCAAGATAGAGCAGCAAGAGTTGCTGGCACAGGTTTCTTCTATTTAAAAGAGGAGCTTGTCTTGTTAGATTTAGCTATACAGAGATTTGCCATAGATTTTCTTAGAAAAAGAGGTTTCATCTTGATAGAACCGCCTTTCATGATAAACAGGAAAGCCTACGAAGGTATGATAGACCCAACAGACTTTGAAACCGTGACTTATAAAATTGAGGGCGAGCCTCTCTATTTAATAGCAACTTCCGAACATCCCTTAGGGTCTATGTTCATGGGAGAAATTTTTGATAAAAAAGATTTGCCTTTAAAGCTCTGTGGTGTTTCACCCTGTTTCAGAAAAGAAGTTGGAACACATGGGAAATTTACTAAAGGCTTGTTTAGAATGCACCAATTCAATAAAGTTGAACAATTTGTTTTTTGTTTGCCTGAACAAAGTTGGGAAATTCATGAAGAGTTACAAAAAAATTCTGAAGAGCTCTATCAGCAACTTGGTCTGCACTATCGTGTTGTCAACATTTGTACCGGCGATATCGGCACCATAGCCGCAAAAAAGTATGATATAGAATGCTGGATGGCTGACGGGAAATTTAGGGAAACTGGAAGCAATTCAAACTGTACGGATTATCAATCTCGCAGACTGAATATAAAATATAGAGAAGGTCCTGGAAGGCCACCGGCCGGATTTGTCCACACTCTTAACAATACTGCTTTAGCTACAAGCAGAACAATGATAGCCATAATCGAGCAGTTTCAACAAAAAGACTGTAGCGTGATAATCCCTAAGGTATTGAGACCCTATATGAATGGTATTGAAAAATTAGAAAGAAAGTGAGACCACTGAATTATATGTTAAGAAAGCTTTTAAAAGAGTTAGATTCGATTTATCTGGATACTACTCTTAGAAAAAATATAGGAGGATATACATTAGACACAAATATAATATTCGACTTCTTGAATGGGAGGCATGAAGTAAAGGGTGTGCGAAAAATTATAAATGAAGAAAGAGTAACAGTTTATTTTACGGTTTTAGAGGAAATATCAAAAATTTTAAAATATTACAAATTCAGAGATTTGGTTAAATTCTTGAATAGAGAAAATATGAGGCTATTGAGGAATAACTATGAAAATTGGAGAAATATAATCGAAGCATGTGACTTTGTTGGTGACAAAGATCTCCTTATATGTTCTTTAGAAAAAAACATGAGCAAAAATGATGCCAAAATTTTAGCTCAAAGCATTTATGAAAACACAATACTCGTAACAAGAGATGAGAAGATGAAGATAATAGCAGGACTATATATTCCTTCAAACTCGAAGAAAAAAAATAATCCTTACCAAAGAAATTGGAAGGAATATTTAAAGAATAGAATTGAGAATGAGAAAAATCCCATCCCCATAAACTAGTGTGAGAATTAAAGCTAATGGGAAGGTTGGTGCAAACCTCACCCCCTCCTTTATCCAAACAAATTTCTTTCCAGATCTTTTAATTTTTTTCAATTCTTTTTCAGTTATTCCTTCCCAAATTTTATTCTCCAACAAAACATCCCCGACTTTAAGTTTTGAGACATGAACCCTTCTCTTAAAGGCCTTGTCTTCAACAGTTTTAACAAAAATCCAGACTAAAAACAGACCGAGGATTAAGGATAGAATTAATAAAGAATTCGAAAGTATAGAATAAAAGTCTACGGGCAAGTCAAAAAAATTGAAGAGCAATATACTGCCCCCAAAAAACAAAAAAAATAAAGATGCTGTGGAAATTGTTATTAGTTTGTAGCTTGACCTCACACTTTTTAAAAATTCTCCAAAGATTCTTTTGTTCAATACTGAAATAACAAAGGCGTAGATTAGCATGTAGGCAGCGCCTACTATGAAAACATTCAAAAGATAGCTGAAGGCAAAAGTAAAATGAAGACCTTTAGTTAAAGGTGAGACGAGAGGAGAGAAAAATCCAACAGCCGCCAGGATCTTAGCATCACCACCTCCCCATTGTCCGAATCTGTACATTAAAAATCCAAAGGCAAGAAGGGATAAGCCATAGAGCAAGCTCTTAATTAAAGGAATCGGGCTAAGATCAATTAAACTTTTTAAAAAAGACAAAAATATAGCTAGAGCGACCATTGTATGTGGGATTTCATCAGGGATTTCTGTAGGCGTTATTTTGAGATCAAAAGCCGCTGCTAAGGAAGAACCTAAAAGAACAGTCAAAAAACCAATTAATTCTAACATATGAATTTATTTGTAGCCTAAGCTATTAAAAATAAAAAAGTCTCCAGAATTAGGAATACTTCTTAAAGCCGATTTTTCTTGCCTCTTCTCTGAAGCATTGTCTACAGTAGTATAGATCATATTTTCTGATTATGCCCATACCAACTCTTCCACACTTCCTGCAAACTCTTGTTGCCTTTCCATGTTTCTTTGGCATTCAACCACCCAAGTCTCCAAAAATCTCAACAACGTCTCTGAAACCAAGAGCTTCCATTTTGACCATGTGTTCAAAAATCCTTGTGTAAACTTTCTCAAAATCCTTTTCCATTTCAGCCTTTCTCAAAATCGCTCCATTCAATTTCACTAAAATTTCATCCTCAATTTCAAAGAAAATTTCATCCAACTATTTCCACCCCAAAGTTGTTTTTCACCCATTCCATAGCCTCTTCCTTACTAATTTTATGTTTTTTAGGTATTTTTCTTTTTTGTACTCTTCTATACTTTATTCTGTATCCGGGTCTTTTCAGACGTACACAAACATCCAAGCCCAACATACCGACCTGATGAGAATATTTTACCCCCTGTATGTCTATATATTCTTTTATACCAAAACTAAAATTTCCTTCTTTATCGAATTGAGAAGATTTGAGCTTTTTTTCCACAGCATACAATGCTTTCTTTAAAAAATCTTCGGCCTCTTTTTTCCTTAAAGTTACCATTACTCCTACTGGCTTACCCTTAGCAATTCCAAAAGTACTCCTTCTTTTCGATTTAGTTATTGTGGGGGATCTTCCTGTCAGCATTTCTAAGAGTTTTTTCGCTCTTTCAATTTTTTCAAGATCACCAGCACAACCAACATTAAGTGTGACTTTATCTATTTCAATTTTTCTCATGACATTCATTCACTCACCTTTATTGCAGGCGCTTCTCTCCCAACCACAAAAAGATAATCAAAAATAATCTCCATATTTTTACCCTCGGTCTCACACACAATTTTATTAGGTTCATGTGTTCTCCTTACAACTATTCCCACTATTTTGACCAATTTTCCAGCATTTTTTCCTTTCAATATTAGTCCAGTTGCGCCTTTCTCAAGCTTGAAGTGGTCAATGATCTTTAGAGATGGTAATTCTACAAGAACAGAATCTCCCACCTTATAAACATCTTTTTCTACAAAAAGATTCTTACCGTCGTGAAAATTAAGTTGAATTTTTTTATTTCTTAAAATCCTTTTATTTCTTATTCTTAAAATTTTCTTTTTTGCTTCATTCTCCGAGATTTCAACAAGTTTCAAGCCTTTTGCAAAAGGAATAATCCTGTAATTTTTATTCATTTTTGGAATTGAGATAACATCCATCAAGCCAGCGGGATAACCTGGGTCTTTTCTTGGTTTTCCATCAACTAAAATATCTCCTTTTTTGATTATAGATTTTGCTTCTTTTCCTTTTTCAGCTAGCCCCAAAACATCTCTTACAACAATTGTCAATGGAATACATTCGAATTTCTTATGTGGCCCAGGACTTGGTACAACTACCCAAGTCATTTTCTTTTTTGGTACTTTCCAAAACTCAGGTGCAGAAAGTCTTTTTAACTTTACCATATTTTCACTTCTTTATCTTTTTTTCAAGCATTTCTACTCTTTTCTTATCATTTAAATTCAAGCTTATAATCTTTAAATTTGAGGGATGAATTGGGACTTGAACTTCTGCGCCTGTAGTTTTCTTTCTTTTTATACCCTCTATGTAAACTTTATAATTTTTTAAATCAACTTTCGAAATTTTTCCACTCTTCCCCTTAAAACTCCCAGTCATGATTACAACTTCATCTCCTTTTCTCAAAGGCAAGCTCCTCCTCTTATATTTTTCTCTCAACTCTTTTGATAAATGGGCAGACATCATCTTTCTCCTTATGTGCAATGGACTAGTAAACAAAAACTTCCTTTGCTTTCTAGCTTTTTTTGATTTTGGTCTTTTCATTCAAACCACCATGCTAGCAATTTTCCCTATTGAGGAAAACCTCTCTACAACCTCTTTTGCTACCGGTCCCTTGATTTCTGTCCCCCTGGGTTCAAAATTATCATCAACTATTACTGCCGCATTATCTTCAAAACTCACTCTCAGTCCAGAAGGTCTTCTGTATTCGGCCCTTTGCCTTATTATTACAGCATTCACAACCTGCTTCCTGATTTTCACATCCCCCTTCTTTACAGAGCACTTGACCACATCACCCACTCCAGCTTTAGGTTGTCTTCTTCTCACCCCTTTATAACCAAAAACCGAAATTATTTGTAAAATCTTTGCCCCTGTATTATCTACACAACTCAAATAGCTACCAACATTCAAAGCTTTTGTCACACTTGCTTTAATCGCTTTCATTTTTTCCCTTCTTTCATAACCTCTACAACAACAAAGGCTTTGGTCTTACTCAAAGGTCTACACTCAGCTATTTTCACTATGTCACCTTCCTTAGCGTCTATACATTCTGGATTATAAGCTGCAATCCTCGAGTGTCTCCTCTCATACCTTTCATATTTTGGCACATAGTGTAGATAATTTCTCTCTATTATTGCAGTTTTTTGTGCCTTTGTAGAGACGACCCTACCTTCAAGTATTTTCCCACGAATCTTCAAATGGCCGTGAAATGGGCATTTATCGTCTTGGCAAACTAACTCGGGTGGGTTAACGTCTATGCCTATATTTCTTGTGTCTTTTTTCTCCAATTTCTCACCTCAAGCTTAAATTTAATTCCAATCTAATATTTTAATCTTTTGGGGTTTGAACTTTTAATTCTTTAAATTACCATCTCGCAAATTTCTTCTTAATTCTATCTTCAGGTCTCGCAACAAGAATTTTACCTTCAACCTCGACTTTTTCACCAGAAGGTAAAGTAAAAATGAAAACAGAATTTGCTTTCAATATTATTTTTTCTTTTCCATCTTTTGTTTCAATTTTGAAAGTATTGTAGGTCTCGTCTATAATTATTCCTTTCAAGCCTTTTTGACTAGGATCAGTAGATTTTTCTATTTTAACTTCTAAGCCAATGAGTTCGTGTCTAACCAAGTTTTGTGGATTTATCGACATATGATAAAATATTATCTTTTGAGTTATTAGTTTAGTGGATCAGATTTAATACATGAATTCAAATATTTCTATGAAAAAATTAATCATCAGCTTATCTCTATTTGATCATTTCGATAGCCCATCTTCACAAGCAAGTCTTTTATCTTGCTTCTATGATCACCTTGAAGCTCGATGTGGTTGTTCTTAAAAGTCCCACCACAAGCAAGTTTTGACTTAAGCTGAGAGACAATCTCTTTAGCATTTTCCTTTATTCCTTCAATTATTGTTATGGGTTTACCAAACTTTCTCTTTTCTATATATATCTTTATTTTTTCCTCTTCTCTTCCAAGAGCCTTACAAGTACAGAGATCTACAGGTAGACCACACTTTGAGCAGACTCCAAAAGATGCAGGGGCTCCGCAAGTAGGACAAACTTCCGCCATTTTTACTTCTTTCCCTCTCTTTTTTCTCTTTTTATTGTGAGAATTCTACTGATGTTTTTTCTTATTTGTCTTATCTTTCCAGGATTTTTTGTAGGCCTTCCCATTTTTATATTTCCCTGTTCTTTGAGAAGTTCTAACTTAAGCTCAGAGAGCCTTTTATCTAGTTCATCTTCTTTAAGCTCTCTTAATTGTTTAACTGCCTTCAACAGTCTTTTCCCCCTTTTCCCATTTTTCTTTTTCAACTATAAATCCTTTTTCATTAATGTTTTTCTCAAAAATAAACTCCTTTGGCATTTCTTTCATTATTTTCACTTGTATACCAACTATTCCAGGCCTAATTTTTGCCTGTTCATAGGCAGTGTCAACAAGAGTTTCAGCATAATCACCTGAAAAGGCTACAAACCCTTTCTTGAACTTTTGAAATCTAGATCTTTCTTTACCTGCAAGTTTCCCTCCAAGCTTGATTTGAATTCCTATAGCACCAGCTTCCATAACCTTATCTAGATAGTAGTTTGCAACCTTCTTATAGTTTATTCCCCTTTCAAGAGCATTTGCTATTCTTTTTGCAACTATATGTGCATCTAGAAAAGGATTTTCAACTTCTCTTACATCAACGAGTGGATTCTCAAAACCAAACTTCTTTTTTATCTCTTCAGTTATCTCGTCAACTTTTCTTCCAGATCTTCCAATAACAAGACCTGGCTTATAAGCAAAAATTATAAGTCTTGTTCCCAGGGGAGTTCTTTGAATTTCTGTGTGGCTGTAACCAGCTTTTTCAAATTTTTTTGCCAAGTAAGCTTCAACTTCAGATTCTTTTATACCTTCCTTCACAAAAATTTTTTCGATCGCCATTCATCTCTCCTCCAGCTCTACAGTCAAATTCACAGCCTTTATTCTTTGCCTTCTCAAGTGCCACAAACTTCTTGGTCTGTGAAATCTCAAACCTTTGTCTGCTTTTATTTGTTTGATGAACATCTTATCAAGATTCAAGCCTTTTTGTTTTGCATTAGCTTCGGCTGTTTTAAGAAGTTCCAGGAACCTGCTTACAGCTTTAGTGTAGTATTTTCCTTTTATGTTTGTTTTTTCAGATAATAAGTCTTCTAAAAATTTTATTCCTCTTTCAAGTCTTTTTCCTTTTAAGTTCTTACAAAGAACTAATGAATGTTTCAAAGAAATTCTTGCGTTTGAAATTTTTGATATCACAGTTTTCATGATTATCCCTATGTTGGTTTAGCTGCATAGAACTTGCTTCCTCTAGTGGCACCTATTCCTGGAGCGGAGTGTTTTACTTTTTTAATCGGAATGGAAAACTCACCAAGTCTATGACCAATCATCTCTGGGGTGATATACACATTTACCCATTCTTTACCATTGAAAACGCCAAGCTTGGCACCGACCATCTGGGGTAAAATTATCATTTCCCTTAAATGAGTCTTGTGAAAACCTTCTGGATTTTTCTTTATTTCTTCTAAAAGTTTTTTCTGGTTATCTTGCAAGCCTCTTTTGAGGGTTCTCCTCTCCTTTGCTGTTAAAATCCTACTGAATTCTTCTATACTCATTTGTTTAAGTTCTTCCAAAGTTTTGCCCCTGAAAGTGAAGACTTTTGCCATTTTAACCACCTTTCTTCCTTCCCATTCTCTTTGGGCTTATGGAGCCCACTTTTGCCCCCGGTGGAGTTGAGCGCTTCACGGCTCTTGAAGGCCTTGGTCTCTTACTCCTTCCTCCATAAGGATGATCTGTAGGGGTCATTGCAACTCCTGCGCTTCTAGGATAGAGTTTGCCTCTTGCCATCATAGCATGCACTTTCTTACCAGCTTTGACCCAAGGTTTTTCAACTCTCCCACTCCCTGCAGGTACACCAACAGTTGCTTTACAATTACCAGATAACTCAATAACTCTACCAGATGGAAACTGGACTTTAACCCTTTCACCTACCTTGCCGATGACAAGCGCAAAACTTCCACTAGCTCTGCAAAGTTTAGGCCCAGAACCGGGATAAGTTTCTACACAAAATATTTTTGTCCCCTCGGGAATTTGAGATAATGGTAAAACATTTCCAACAGAAGGCTCCCCGCCATAAGTTATAATATCACCTGCTTTCAAGCCCTCTGGCGCTACATGTAGTATTTCCTTTCCATTCTCAAATTTAACTATTGCCACAGGCGCACTTCTTCCTGGATCATGGACTATATCCTTAACTTTACCGCTTATCCCTATTACAGGTAAATACTCGACCCTTCCTAAATATCTGTGGCTTGGTGCCTTGTACCTCGGGCCACCTTTCCCTCTTGCTCTTGGAATTATCCTCTTCCCCATTTCGACACCGGTATTTAATTAATTGTGATTTGAATAAAATGAATTTTTAATATTTTTAAAGATTTTGAATCGATTATTTCAAAATTGGAAAAATATTATTCTTTACCCGATTTTTCTCCTGGTTTTTGATAAATTGATTTGATTTTTGTTTTATAGAAAAGAACTGATGATGGGTCATAAAAAATTGATAAACTGCCGTAAACTTTAGATGGGTTATCCGAAATTTTATTGATTGCGTCTTCAACACGACTATCTATTTCTACACCATATTTTTTTAGTAATTCTTCTATCTCTGCAACATAAGCTCTTTTTAGTAAATTCAAATAACAGGACATAAAACTTAATAAAAATTCGAGCTATTTAAATTTAAGCAATCCCAAGTTTTGTTGCTATGTCCCTAGCTTTAAATTCAGGTTTAAGCTTGATGTAGGCTTTCTTCTCGCCCATAAAGGTCGTTTCCGTGTTCACCTTATCAACTTTTACTTCAAACAATTTTTCAAAGGCTTCTTTTATCTGTTTTTTACTTGCCTTTCTATTTACAATAAAAACTATTTTGTTCTCTTTATCGATCATCGCCACAGACTTTTCTGTTGTATAGGGATATTTCAAAATTTTATATGGGTCCATTTACCTTCCCTCCAACTTTTCTATTGCAGCTTTTGACCAAATCGTAAGCCTTCCAGGCATCGCCCCCGGGGCAAGAATTTCTGCGTTCAAATTTTGAACTAGACAAACATCTAATCCTAAATTCCTCGCAGCCCTGCTTATACCCTTGTCCTCGGCCACTACTATAAGAGGTCCAATCTTTTTTTTGCGCTTCTTACCCCGTATCTTACTTTCTTTTATCCTCTCCAGTTCTCCTTCAAGCCCAACTCCATTTAAGAATTTAATCAATTCTTTACTTTTCTTTATTTCTTGAATTTTATCTTCAACGACCAAAGGCAAATCTTTCAATTTATCAACTCTGTGTCCTCTTTTCGAGACAATTTCCTTCATCGCAGTTGCAGCTATAGCGGATTTTATCGCTTTCTTCCTTTCATTTTTATTTATTTTTTGTTCCCAAATTTTCTCAACTTTTGGTGGGTGGGCCTCTCTACCTTTGACGGCTTGAGGTACAAATCTAGCTCTAAACATTTGTTGTAATGGAATTTTTCCATGTGAGCGCGGCATCCTTGCCATTTCTCTGGACATCATCGTCCATCTATGTCTTCTGTAACCATGGTAATGAGCGGAAGTCCTCTTTCCGGCCATAACATCAGTGCCATAGGGTTGGCGCTTGTTGGCCCGTATAGCCAAAAAAGCCCTTTTTATCAAATCCTCTCTTAGTGGCTCTTGAAAAACCCTTGGTAATTCTATTTCACCTACTTTTTTTCCTTCTAAATCAAGCAAATCAACCTTCATTCAAATCACTTTAATATTTCTTTTATTTCAGGTACAAGGAATTTTACTTTTGGCGGTCTTATTGCTGCTCTAAGTCTTATTAGTCTTTTTTTTGGTCCAGGGACCGAGCCCTCCAACAGCAAGTAATTGCTCTTGACAATACCATAGTTTTTAAAACCGCCTTTAGGTGTAACTTCTTCTCCCTTTTCACCAATCTTTAAAATTCTTTTGTTGAGTTCAGTTCTTGTTTGAAAGCCAAGCTGGCCTGCCATTGGAACAGTATGTCTAACTTTTCCAGGCTGTTCTTGGCCCAAAGTCCCGACATGTCTTCTTTTCTCTTTTGCATGTCGAGATTGAATGAAAACGCCGAATCTTTCAACAGGGCCGGCTGTGCCTTTCCCCTTTGTCACAGCTATGACATCGACGTATTCACCTTGTCTAAAAACATCAGAAGCCTTTAATTCTTTTCCTAAAATTTGCCTGGCAAAATCAAATTTTTCTTTTATTTCTCTCCCTCCGACTTCAACTTCAAAAATTTCAGGTTTTTTCTTACCAAGGCCAGAAGATTTCGGCTGAGTGACAACGATTAACCTAAGTCTAGAAATTTTATCTAAACTCTTTTCCATTTTCTCAAGATTTTCTTCATTCGGCCTAATTTTAGTTTTTCTTTCTGTGCCTTTTGGCAAATCTTTTGACCAGGCTTCTGCCAAGACTTTAAGACCTTTTGTCGTGAGTCTATAAGCTCTTATACCAACCACTTTCAGGGGCGGGCATTCCAATACAGTAGCTGGAGCTACGATCTCTTGCCCAAAAGTAGGAGAATCTTTAACATTATCTAATAAAACCACATTTGTCATACCAACTTTATAGCCAGCAAAGTCTAAGAGTTTTGGTTTTTCAGTTTCTGGATATGTGGAAATGGCTGGGTAAATCCTCTTGGCCCTTTTTCTTGGATAAAAGGCCTGACTTCCCTTTCTTGGTCTTTTTATAACCGGCATTTTACATTCCCTGAATTATAATGATTAGAAATGAAATAAATAAAAAGGTTTAAGGATTATATTAAAATAAATAATTATGGAAGAAAAGTCTTGTGTATTTTGTCAGATTGTTGCTAAGAGAATCCCTGCCAGAATTGTTTATGAGGATGACAATTTCATGGCTTTCTTGGACATAAGACCACTAAATCCAGGCCATACATTGCTAATCCCAAAAAAACACTACCGCTGGGTCTATGATGTTGAAAAATTTGAAGAAATGTGGAAAGCTGTTAAGAAGATCACTATTGCTATAATTTCTTCTTTAAATCCAATTTCACTTTCTTACGCAACTTTGGGGTTTGAAGTTCCACATGCTCATGTTTGGATTATACCAAGATTTGAAAACGACGGTCATGGCGGTGTGATAGATTGGACTGCTGTGAAAAAAATTCCTGACGAGCAAATGGATGAAATTGCAAAAAAGATAAGAGAGAAAATTCCTGAAGATCAAAAGAAAGTAGAAGAAAAAAAAGATGAGTCTAAAGAAGAAGAAAATCAGAGAAGTGAAGAAGAGGTTTGGTTGATAAGAAGAGAGCTCGAGCTCATTTAGTTTCAATTAAAGATAGAAATTGGTACAAATCTTTTATCAAAAAACACCTGTTATTATCGACTTTCTTTTTATCATTTCTTCTTTTTGGATTGAAAAGTAGGCACTTAATTTTTCTGGATAAAATAACATCATCACCAACGTAAAATATTTCTCCATAGTTTAGAGAAAATTGTTCACAGACTTTCTCAATCATAATATTCTTTCTCGAAAATCTGTAAATTTTCCCAGTTATTATTCCGTCTTTCACTTCGACTTCATTTGAAACTACGAAATCCAAATCTAAAAGCTCGGCAGCCTTTCTTGGCTGGAATTGTATGTTTTCCGAGACTATACCAACTTTTATTCCTCTTTTCTTGGTTTCTTTTATAATATTTTTTATACCAGGAATTAGATAAAATGTGGTTGTTTTTTCGATATAGTTTTCTATTTCATCAACCGCCACTCCCTTAAGACAATAAAGGAGAAGCGGGTAAGCTAACTGTTCTAGAGGAAGTGAGATTTCCCATTCCATATATTTTTTTATTGCAAGATTGATTATTCCCCCACAAATTTTTGATTTATTAAATTTTTTAAAAAATTCGTAAGTGTAACTTCTTTTGACTATGGTTCCGTCATAGTCAAAAACCACAGTCCTTACCATAGATTTAAAATAAAACATTAGCTATTTATTTTTATCAAGCGCCAGTGGTCCAGCCTGGTCTAAGACCCGAGCCTTCCAAGCTCGAGACGGGGGTTCAAAAGGATAAACCTGAAATTCCCCCCTGGCGCACAAATTTTTAACAAACAGGCTTTTTTAATTCGAAAAACTTGTTTTTATCACTCTAAGAAATCTCTATCAAATTTAGCAGCCTGTACCAGATACTCTCTAGTGAGTGGCATGATTCTCCTAGAAATTTATCTCAAATATTTGTCCAGAATGTATAATTTATTGGTCTGGTGTCTTAAATACTAGTCAAAGTATTTTTTAGCAAGACTTTTAATGATATCTTCAAAAGTTTGACAATGAATAATAAATGTTCCAAGGCTTGAAGCCAAACCCATATCTTCATGTCTAGCCTTTTCTATTAATTTAATATTAAAGAGAAAATCTTCAAGGCTATCAGCAATTTTTTTAACATTATATTCCCCCAGGTAAATTGAGCGATAATAGGACGGGACTTTCCCTCTTGTTAAGAATAGGCCGTTTTGTAATAATAACCCTTCACCAAATCTCGTACATTTTTCGAGATAAGCCTCATAATTCATAAATTTTTATTAATCGGCAAACTTTAAAACCTTTTAAAATAAAATTACATTTTAACTATAGTGAGAAAATGCGATTTGATACACTTGCTGATGTCTTATCGGCTATAAAAAATGCTGAAAGAGTGGGTAAAAAGGAGTGTGTTACTCCAGCCTCTAAACTTGCTAGGAATGTGTTAAAACTTATGCAGGAAAAGGGGTATATAGACTCTTTTGAGTTCGTGGATGATGGCAAGTCTGGAAAATTTAGGGTAGAGCTCAAGGGTAAAATAATAGATTGTAATGTTATCAGACCAAGATTTTCTGTAAGAATTGATGAATTTGAAAAATTTGAGAAAAGATTTTTACCAGCAAGGGGCATTGGTATGTTGATAATCTCAACACCAAAGGGAGTAATCGATCACAAAAAAGCGAAGGAACTAAAAACCGGAGGAAAACTTTTGGCTTATTGTTATTAGTGATCATCATGATTTCAACTGAAGTAAAAATCCCAGAAAATGTTAAAGTTGAAATTGATGGGTCAAAGGTAAGGGTTTTTGGAGAAAAAGGAGAACTTGAAAGAAGTTTTCCTAAAAAGGGAATAAAAATTGAATTGAGCGAAGGAAAAATTATTATATCTTCTGAGTCTGAAAGAAGAAGTTTTAGGGCTTTAATCGGGACGCTTGCATCCCACATAAAGAATATGATAGAAGGGGTCACAAAAGGCTTTAGTTATAGGCTGAGGGTCGTTTATTCCCACTTCCCCATCACGGTTAAACTTGAGGGTGATAAGGTTCTGATTCAGAATTTTTTGGGTGAGCGAGTACCGAGAGTTGCTAAAATAGTTGGCAAAACTCAAGTTAAAATCGAGGGTCAGGAAATCATAGTATCAGGAATAAATCTAGAAGAAGTTAGTCAAACCGCAGCAAACATAGAGCAGGCTTGCAGAATTGTCGGTTATGATAGAAGGAAATTTATGGATGGCATTTTTTTAGTCAGCCGCGAATGAATTTTTATGAATCTTCATAGGTGAACAAGTTGAAGAGGGCAAGATTTCCAAAAGTTGATATAATAATTGAAGATGGTGGTAAAATACTTCTTGTTAAAAGAAAAATAAAGCCTTTTAAAGATAAATGGGTCTTACCCGGAGGTCATTTAGAAGAAAATGAAACTGTGGAAGAGGCCGCGATGAGAGAAACAAAAGAAGAAACCTCTCTTGATGTTAAGTTAAACGGAATTCTTGGTGTTTATTCTGAGCCAAAAAGAGACCCAAGATATCCAACAATCTCAGTGGTTTTTATAGCTAGGCCATTGAATAAAAAAATTGAAGCCGGTTCAGATGCTTCAGAAGTCAGTTGGGTCGATGTGAAAAAGATTGATTGGAATAAACTTGGTTTTGATCATTCAAAAATTTTAAAAGATTATTTAAAATATAAGAAAAAAGGAGGAACTTATTGGGCTTAAAAAGGTGAGACCGTGAACCCAAAGAAAAAACCCGAATTTAGGAGATGGTTAAGTGATAGCTTGAAAAGGCTTAAATCTAGCTGGCGAAGACCAAAGGGGATGCGTAGTAAAATTCGTTTAAGGAAGAAGGGAAAACTTAAAATGCCTAGTGTTGGTTATGGTGCCCCTAGGAGTTTGAGATTTCTCCATCCTTCTGGTCTTCAGGAAGTTTTAGTCTCAAACTTGAAAGATTTGGAGAAAGTCGATGCTCAAAAACAGGCTATAAAAATTGCACACACAGTTGGAAAGAAAAAAAGAGGATTAATCTTGAAGAAGGCTGAAGAACTGAAGATTAAAGTTTTGAATCCTTGATTGCCTTTCTTTTAACACCTGACATAAGAATTTGGATTAAAAAAGAATATGGAAATATCGGAAATCTGCCCCCCAAAAAAAGATAATAATAGTGTGTTAAATATAAAATTAGAATTTTTTGGGCAAGCCAGCTTGAAAAAGATAAAAATGAAAATTTAAAGTCTATTTCAAAAAAATAGATGATGATTACACATAAACTCTATCAAAAAATGGTATTGATATGAATAAGTTGGGCAGAACAGGAATAGTGGAATTGAGATTAGCTTCAGGACCCATCCCACATTATAAGGAGATTGTTGAATTATCAGGCTCAATAATAGAAATTCTTGTGAACGAATTTGGAACAGAATATACGATCAGAAGATTTTCCGATCCTCTTTGGTTCAATTGCTTTGCTTGTACAGTAGGTTTTGAATGGCAATTTTCAGGTATGAGTACCGTACCATTAAAAGCTTTAAAGGAATTTTTGGATAAAGAAAACTTGGGGATTAAGATTGTTGGGGGCAAAGGCAAAGAATCTAAAGCCATCGACGAGATAAGTAATAAGGGAGATAAATTAAATCTAAAAACAAAAGAAATAGAAGAAATTTCAGAGGCTAGTATATTATCATGTAAAGTGGACAGTTGCGAGATACAAGACAATCACCATTTATATTTTCACTCTATATTAATAGACGAGAAAGGTAATTACACTACAATAAACCAAAAAATGAATGTGAGTCAGGGGACTGTTAGAAGGTTTCATTGGGTAGTCAATCCATCACAGTTTGTAGAAGAACCGTACAGTGGTACAATAGGAAATAGACAAGGAATTTCTCTTGATCTTTCCTCTAAAAGCTCAAAAGAGTGTAGAGAAACTATAGTGGATATAGTCAGAGATGAAATGCCTGAAAAAATCTGTAAAACAATTTTAACTCTTGACGAATTCTCAAATCAAAAAAGAATAATTGATTTTCTTGGAGAGAAAGGTGTAAAAGTGGTTAGGTTACCATACTACTTAAAAATCCCAAGGAAATTGAATTTAGATGCTCTAAGAATAGCACACGAGCTGGCAAGTAAAAATTTTCAAGAGATTTTAGGCATAGAGGGTATAGGGCCCGCAACGATAAGAGGGCTTGCCTATATTTCAAAGCTAATCTATGGGGCCCCATTATCTTTTAATGATCCTGTTAAATACACTTTTGCATTCGGGACGAAAGCAAGTGTGCCATATCCTGTGAATAAACAGGCTATGCGCGAAAGTGCTAAAATTCTAAGGGATGTAATTATTCAAGCAAAATTGGAAAATAGAGAAAAAGTTGATGCCTTAAAAAGGCTAAATTCTTTTTTAGAACTGTAGATGTGAATAAAAAGTTTGTTTTAAATAATTAATAAAATACATTCCAAATAATAGCATATTGGTGAAATAGCATGAGCTTGCAGAAAAAACTTGCAGCACGAATATTGAAAGTTGGTAAAAGTAGAGTATGGTTAGATCCAAGCAAGCAAAAGGATATAGAAGCTGCAATAACAAAAGCTGATATAAGAAAGCTTATACAGAAGGGCTATATAAAAGTCTTGCCAGAAAAGTTACATAAGCCGAAGGAAAGAAAAAAGAAGAAAAGAGGGGTGGGAAGCAGGAAAGGTGTTAGAGGCGCTATACTGCCTGAAAAGAGGAAATGGATCTCAACCGTAAGAGCATTAAGAGAGATGTTGAAAGAATTAAGAGAAGGGGGTAAGATTGATAGACCAACCTACCACATGCTATACAAGCTCGTGAAAGGGGGAACTTTCAGAAGTAGGGCCCACCTGAGGATATATCTCGAGCAACATGACCTGCTGAAGAGGAAGTGAGTGAATGAAATTAAACCCGACATACAAGATGCCCTTCAAAAGAAGGATGCTCGGTAAGACTGATTATAAGAAAAGGTTAAGACTTTTGTTATCTAAAAAACCTCGTTTAATTATAAGAAGAAGCTTGAAGTATTTATTAGCTCAAATAGTTGAATTTTCTCCCAAGGGGGATAGAACCTTGATCTCAGCAAGTTCAAAAGAACTTAAAAAATTCGGATGGAATTTCGCTTGTGACAACTTGCCTGCAGCATATCTAACTGGTCTTTTGGTAGGTAAGAAAGCTTTAGGAAAAGGAATAAAAGAAACTATATTAGATTCTGGTCTTTACTCATCAACTAAAGGCAATAGAATTTTCGCTCTTGTTAAAGGAGCAAGAGACGTGGGTCTAAATGTGTCTATTAGTGATGAAGTTTTGCCAAGTGAAGAGAGGATCAGGGGGTTACATATAGCGAACTACTTAGAAAGATTTAAATCTATACCAGAAAAATTTGAAGAAATAAAAAGTAAAATAATTGGTGGTTGAATGATAGAAGAAAATGAAAAAAACAATGGGGAAGAGGCGAAAGAAGCAGAAGCCCCGAAAGAAGAAATAAAAGAAATAGAAAAATTGCCAACAGAAGAAGAGGTTTCGGTTGGAGAAGAAATTAAAGTTGTTATGCCAAGTCTGCTTGAAAAATGGAAGCCAAGGACAGGTTTGGGGAGAGAGGTTTTTGAAGGCAAGATTACAAGCATAGAGGAAATTTTAAAAGCAGGTAGGATTATAAGAGAGCCTGAAATTATCGACAAGCTTTTACCTAATATTAAGAGTGAAATAATTTTGATAGGTGGTAGGACTGGAAAGGGTGGAGGGGCTCAAAGAATTCCAGTCAGGATAACAGCAAAAATGCACAAGTCTGGAAGGAGATTCACAACTTCTGCCTTTTCTGTTGTTGGAAATGAAGACGGTCTTGTTGGAATAGGAAAGGGTGTAGCACCAGAACCAAGAGATGCTATAACAAAATCTGTGCAGAAAGCCAAGCTGAACTTAATAAAAGTTAAGCGAGGGTGTGGGAGCTGGGAATGCGGTTGTGGAGAAGAGCACTCGATTCCTTTCAAGGTTGAAGGAAAAAGCGGTTCTGTGAGAGTAGTGCTTATGCCTGCGCCGAAAGGTGTTGGTATTGTCGCTGATGATGAAGCTAAGAAGATTTTCAGACTTGCTGGGATAAAAGACGTTTGGGTCAAGACTTTTGGGAACACGAGCATGCGAATAAATTTGATAACCGCAATTTACAATGCTTTAAAAAGACTTTATATTTATGAAAGGTGAAAAGATGTTTGCTATCGTCAGGATAAGGGGGAACGCTGGTTTAAGAAAAGAAATCAGAGATACTCTGGAGATGCTCAGACTTAAAGCCCCAAACAATTGTGTCCTTGTACCAGAAACAGAAAGTTTCAAAGGCATGCTTCAAAAGTGTAAGGATGCTTGTACATGGGGGGAAATAGAAAAAGAAACATTGGTCAAGATGTTGAAAAAAAGGCTTAAAGTTGATAACAGAAGAATTGATGAAAAGTTGCTTAAGGAAATCACAGGGTTTAATTCCTTTGAAGAATTTGCCGACGCTCTGATTTCAGGGAAGGTTAAGCTTAAAGATTTTAAAAGGTTTAGCCCGACTTTCAAACTCACACCACCTAGCAAAGGCTTCAAGTCTGTGAAAGAAGCTTTCCCAAAAGGAGATTTGGGTTACAGAGGGAAAGAAATAAATGAGTTAATAGATAGGATGATTTGAATGGTTGTGAGAAAAGAAAAGAAGCATAGAAAGTTTAGAGGCAGAAGAACATATCACGGTAGCCATAAGAAAGCAAGAGGCGGTGGTTCAAGAGGAGGAAGAGGTAGAGCAGGTCTACACAAGCATAAATGGAGCTATACTGTTAAATATGAACAAACACACTTTGGTAAGATCGGGTTTAAACCCCCAAAGACAAAAGAAGTTAAGGCAATAAACCTGGAAAAATTGGAAAAGATTGCGGGAGAAAAAAAATTGGAAAAGATAAATGTGTTAGAGTTTGGTTTTGAGAAAGTTTTGGGTAGGGGCAAACTTTCAAGACCATTAACAATTGAGGCAAAAAAATTCTCTAGACAGGCTGTTAAAAAGATAGAAGAAGCGGGCGGAAAAGTAGTTGAATTGAAGAGTGAATAAAAATGGTTGAAGAAGAAGAGAAAGCAGGTGAAGAAAAGAAAGGTTTAGAAAAAAAGATGGCGAGGTTTTTGCCTAGTGTAAAAAAACCCACTTACCAACTCACATTTAATACCAAACTCAAATGGACCGGTTTTGCTCTGTTTATGTATCTAGTTTTGTCTTATGTCACAATCTATGGTATTGAAAAAGCTTCTTATGAACAATTTAGGTTTTACGAGATTGTTTTGGGCTCAAAATTCGGAAGCTTGATGACTTTAGGTATTGGACCAATAGTTACTGGTGGTATAGTCATGCAGCTTTTAGTCGGGTCTAAAATCTTGAAGTGGGATACAAAAAAAGAAGAGGGGAGAAGGAAATTCCAGACATGGAATAAGTTTCTATGTCTGCTTTTTTGTTTTCTCGAGGCTATAGGATTGGTGATGGGTGGGACATTACCGATAGTAGGTGATTTTACTACAGTAATTCTTGTGACGATTCAATTGGCTGCTGGTGGTGTGATCGCCTTGCTTTTAGACGATCTTGTGAGCAAGTGGGGGTTTGGTTCCGGAATAAGTCTGTTCATAGCAGCCGGGGTTGCAAATCAAATTTTTATAAGGGTTTTCTCCCCTCTGCCTGTGGCCTGCATTCCAGGTAATCTTGGTTCTTGCCTACCTTCTGCCGAGCAAGCACCGTCTGGCTTGATTTGGCAAACTTTTATAAATCTTTTTTCTGGCGGAATGATCGAAAGCTTAACCTTTGCTCTTCCCATGATCACAACACTTGTAATTTTTCTTTTAGTGACTTATATTCAAGGCATAGGAATAGAAATTCCCCTTTCTTTTTCGGCTGTGAGAGGGTTTGGAAGGACTTGGTTTCTTAAGCTACTTTATACGAGCAACATTCCAGTTATTTTGGCGGCATCATTAATAGCCAATCTTCAACTTTTCGCAGGGATCGGCGTACAACCTGTGAGTGCCGAGATTAGTTGCAGCATGCTAGCTTGTTATGATAAAGAGAACAAAATCGTTGGTGGCATAGCTTATTACTTAACCGCTCCGAGCAATCTTCTTGCCCATGCCATCCAAGGCACTTTAACTACAAATGAAATCATAAGAGCTTTCACTTATCTTATTTTCTTAAGTGTCGTGGCTATGGTTTTTTCTGTTTTCTGGGTCTCAACTTCTGGAATGGATGCGGCCTCAGTTGCAGAGCAGCTTGAGAGTATGGGTATGCAAATTCCAGGCTACAGAAGTGATAAGAGATCTATGGAAGCTGTTCTCAATCGCTACATTCCACATCTTGCAGTTCTAGGCGGTCTTTTAGTCGGTTCTCTTGCTGCAATAGCAGATTTTCTAGGAGCTATAGGAAGTGGAACAGGAATACTTTTAACTGTTATGATAATTTATAATTATTATGAACAACTCTCATCACAGAATCTTGAGGGGGCACATCCAATAGTGAAGAAAATCTTAGGTGAATAAAATGTTCGAGACAATTGCACAATTGTTGAACTTCATATTTTGGCCATTCTTAACTTTACCTCCAATCTTGTCAATTTTCTTTTTGGCTCTTATTGCGACAGTCCTAATAATCGTGATAAACATGATCTTAATAAAAAAGGATGTTGTAAATGAGCTTAAAGAAAGGATGAATGTTTTGAGAGAGGAGTTGATTGAGTTGCAAAAGCAGGGTAATATGGAAAAAGCAAAAGAAGTCATAAATGAGATAACAAAACATAACCTGAGCTACATGAAGCTCACCCTGAAAGCTATGTTGGTGTCTATGGTAGCAATAACTTTGATCTTGCCTTGGGCTCAATATACTTACAAAGACATGCCGGTGGCAAAGCTTCCTTTAGCTCTACCTTACTTTGGCTCTAACTTGAACTGGTTCATTTGGTATTTTGTGGCCTCTCTCACTATTGGTTGGATATTGAGGAAGCTGATGGGATGGGATTATGGGTAGTACAGCCAAAGTTAAAGTTAAACTACCTTCTGGTAAAATTGTGATCAAGAAGAAGTGGAAAAAAGCTTCATTGGCGAAGTGTGCATTTTGTGGTAGGCTTTTACAAGGAATCCCAAAATTAAGACAACAGGAGATGAGAAAATTGAAGAAGAGTAAAAGAAGGCCTGAGAGGCCTTATGGCGGCAACCTTTGTTCTGAGTGTATGAGAGAAGTTTTCAGGGAAAAGGTCAGGAAGATTTCAAATTTAGAGAATCAGGGCTAAAACCCCAAAGAGTACGGGTATAGGCAAACCTGGCAAGGGAATCCTTTTTTTCTTAAGGAGACTGAGTGTCAATAAAACCCCAAAGTTGGTTGCAATTAAAGTGAGAACCATTTTCCATAGACCATAAAGCATGAGTCCAACAGCAGGAAGCATAGAGTAAAATATTATATCGCCAAGACCAATCTTTACAAAATTAAAATCTAGTATTAGTATGGGAAGAAAATCTATCCTAGCTTTGAAGCCTCTTTTTGTTCTGACGGGTTTGTCTAGAATCTTCTTCAAAGGCCCGCCAAACACAGCGTAAATATCATAAACAGCAAGCAAAATTGGAAAAACAAAAACTGTCGGTGGCTGAAGAATTGTGGCAAAATAACCGGCAACTTCTGCTCCTATAAGAAGGGAAAGAAGTTTAGAGATGAAATAAAATTTTTTAAAGTAGGCGGTAAGGAAGATTAAAAAAACAAGTAAAATTGAGATTAACCAAGGCAGGAACAGAGAATCTGGAAAAATTGTGGAAAAGAGAATAAGGTTTATAGAAAAAACAGAAGCAATTAAAAATCCGATAACAAAAGCTTTGATGAAATTAAATCTTTTAAACTTGACTAAAAAGGCTAAGAATAAGCCAAAGAGGAAAATTGAAACTATTAGTGGCATAGAATTTGCCACAGCCCCTTCAAGTGTGTTGCCGAAAGGTTCGTAAACTTCTTCGGCTATTGGAGAAACATAAAAAATTTTTGTAAAAAATATGGCTAGAAATTGGGCAAATAAAGTGAAGATTAAGACTTTCAAGGAAGCTAAACTAAATTGGTTCTTCATATCAAATCTATTTCACATTCTTTTTTGCTATTTCTCCAAATAATGGGAGCTCGAACCACTCACCTTCATAGGCCTTGATCATGTATACCACCCACACTATTATTGTTATCAGATTTACAATTCCTGAGAAGAAGAGGCCAATGAATGGTATTGTGCCAAAAGCTAGACCGACCACACCAAGTACTAAAAAAGTAATTGTAGATTGCAAGGCATGGAATCTTACAAACTTGCTCTTTTTTTCTATTAGGTAGAGAATAATTCCTGTGAACCATCCTAGTAAGTAAGCTAACAAGGCCTCTAGATTTTCACTCATCCCCAATGAAGTTTTACTCACTCCTTTCATTCTTTTTCTGTGCATTATAATCTTCTTTATTTTAAAAGCTTATAAACATGTTATTAGACAAATATTTTTAAAGAATAAATTCATAAGATATAAATTAATTTAATCGGGTTTTAGATATGGCATCTTTAGAAGTAGGGAGAGTTGTGATGAAAGTTAGCGGGAGAGAGGCTGGAAAATATGCTGTAGTGGTTAAAGCTGGGGAGAAAGATAAAGCTGATAAAACTTTTGTAACCATAACCGGGCCTAAGCTTTTAACAGGAGTGAAGAGAAGGAGATGTAATGTCAATCATTTAGAGCCTTTGCCATATGTTCTTGAAATCAAGGAAGATTCAAGTGACGAAGATGTTTTGGCTGCTTTTGAAAAGGCTAAATTGATAAGTAAATTGGGGTTGAAAAAACCTTCTGCCGCTGAGCTTAAGGCCGACAAAGCCAAGTCAAAAGAGGAAGAGACCAAGAAGAAGGAAGAGAAGCCAAAAGAGAATAAAAAGGTCAAGAAAAAGAAGAAAAGTGAGTAAAATCTTAACAATGTGCATATTTTTGTAAGAGATAAAATATGGTTATGAGAAATTTCTGACCAAATGTGAAGAATAAACTACCATATAACTGATTAAATAAGGCTGATTGTTAATTAAAAAATTAAAGGGGGTGAATTAAAATTGTGGTTGATTAAAGCTGAAGAGGAAACTGATGAAAGATTCGGAAAGAGGCCAGAAGAAAGAACTATTGAAGAATTGATAAAAAATTCGGTCATCATTTGTGACAAACACTCGGGCCCAACATCCCATCAAATAACTGATTGGATTAAAAAAATATTCGAAGTGAAAAAAGCTGGTCACGCCGGGACCCTAGAAAATAATTGAGGAAATCCCGCCGTGACTGGTGTGCTGCCGGTGGCCCTGGAAAACGCAACTAAAGCCATGCCTGTTTTGATGGGTCTAGATAAAGAGTATGTTGGAGTTATGCATTTACACAAAGAAGTTGATGAGAGCTTGTTAAGAAAAACTGTTTTGGATTTTGTTGGGAAAATAGTTCAAGTACCGCCAGTAAAATCAGCGGTGGTGAGGAGGCCGAGAGAAAGGGAAATAAAATTTTTTGACATTTTAGAGATTGAGGAGAAAGACATTTTGTTTAAAGTGGGGTGTGAGGCAGGAACTTACATTAGGAAGCTAGTTCATGATTTGGGTCAAAAACTTGGTGTTGGAGCACATATGACAGAGTTGAGAAGAACAAGAGTAGGCAACTTTACTGAGGATCAAGCCCATTCTTTGGTTAGGATAAAAGACGGTTATGAATTCTGGAGAGAGGGAGATGAAAAGCATTTGAGAGAGATTCTGATTCCTGTAGAGCATGCAATTTCTCATGTAAAAAAAGTTTTTGTTAAAGATTCTGCTATAGATTCAATTTGTCACGGCTCGCCAGTTTTTGTTTCCGGTTTAAATAGAATTCAAAAAGATATAGCTAGAGGGGAGACTGTTGCTGTTTACAGCTTGAAAGAAGAGCTTGTAGCTTTAGGAATAGCTAAAATGGATAGTAAGGAAATGTACGAGAAAAAAAGAGGCATGGCCATAAGAACCGATAGAGTTTTCATGGAAAAAGGAACTTACCCAAGATTTGGTTTAAAAAATAATGTCAGTAAGCCTGATGTAAATTGAAACCAGTAGCTGTAAAAATTTTGAAATTCTGAACCTTCTTCTATAGCCTTTTAAAAATTCATCCTTTGCCTTTTCTGTTTTTAGAGTTGAAATGAAAGAAAGTAAATCACAAAAAACTAAAAAATTTTTTGGTTTTGAAAATTTTCTGAAAAGCTCAAGATCAGTTCTTATTATATTGCCATCAAACATCCAGTTGCTCGTTCTATTATCAATGAAATAAAAATTTTTATCATTCAGCTTTCTTGTGATTTTGCCTATTTCTCTCACAACCTTTAATGCTTTTCTAGTATTTTTGAGCTCAAGATCATTTATAGCTGAAGCTTTGACATAAAACTCCTCTTC
>JAVZGQ010000005.1:0-56493 GCA_038998585.1 Candidatus Aenigmatarchaeota archaeon | reverse complement strand
AGGCGATAACGGGTACGGGCTATGGAAGTAGGAGCCCGGAGATGGACTCTGAGACATGAGTCCAGGTCTTACGAGACGCAGCAGGCGAGAAACCTTTTCAATTCGCTAACGCGAGAAAAGGGAAGCCGGAGTGCCCTTGCTCTGCAAGGGCTTTCGCCATCTGAAAACGGGATGGCGAATAAGGAGTGGGTAAGACGGGTGCCAGCCACCGCGGTAATACCCGCACTCCAAGTGGTGGCCATGATTATTGGGCCTAAAGCGTCCGTAGCCGGTTTGGTAAGTCCTCAGTGAAATCCTCTAGCAAACTAGAGGGCTTGCTGAGGATACTGCCAGACTTGAGACTGGGATGGGGCAGGGGTACTCCTAGGGTAGGGGTGAAATCCTGTAATCCTAGGGGGACCACCTGTGGCGAAGGCGCCTGCCTGGAACAGGTCTGACGGTGAGGGACGAAAGCTAGGGGAGCGATCGGGATTAGATACCCCGGTACACGAGATTGGGTATCTTCTGATCAAAGATATGAAGAAAATCCCAAATTTCCAGCTAGGATTTCCTAACTCGTGCGGGAAAGTCCTAGCCGTAAACGATGCCCCCTTGGTGTTGCAAGCTTCTCGGGAGCTTGTAGTGCCGGAGCGTAGGTGTTAAGGGGGCCGCCTGGGGAGTATGCCCGCAAGGGTGAACTTCAGGGATGGCTAGAATTGGCTGTGCTTTCCCTGTACACCAAACTTAAGGGAAAGAGAAGAGCCCGAAACTAAAATTAACTTTAAATCAGATAGAATCTACTTTGGGGAATAAGAAATGATTGCTAGTAGATAAAATTAAAAATTTTGAAACGGATGCTCTTCTCCCCGATTTGGCGGGGGAGCACACAAGGGGTGGGCGTTGCGGTTCAATTAGATTCAACCCCGGAAATCTTACCAGGGCCGACGGCAGGATGAGGGTCAGTCTGAAGGGCTTACCAGACAAGCCGAGAGGTGGTGCATAAGGAATGTCGCTCTAAAGTTAACCCATGTTATTTTTAAAGAGTGACACTCCTGCACAAGGCCATCGTCATCCTGTTAGTCTCCAAAACATAGAAAACTACATAAATTAGATTCTACTGTAAATTAGATTCGATTGAATACAAAAAACTAAAAACTCAACAAAATGATGGATAAGTATGTTTATACAATAGTTCAGCGGGTCTGATGAACATATATTCAAGAGTTAATTAGAATTTAAGAAGTTTCTCATATGTTTTGCAAAATAAAAAGAAAGAATTATCAAAAAATTGAGTAGTTAGCTTGATGATCTTTAAAAAATATTAAAATAGAAATTATAAGGAGGCTGGCAGGACGATAAAGCTCGTACCGTGAGGCGTGCGCTTAAGTGCGTTAACGAGCGAGACCCACATCCCATGTTGCTAACCCTCTCTTCAGAGAGAGTGCACTCATGGGAGACCGCTGGCGATAAGCCAGAGGAAGGAGTGGGCGACGGTAGGTCCGTATGCCCCGAATGTCCTGGGCCACACGCGACGCACAATGCGCGCCACAAAGGGATGCAACCCCGAAAGGGGAAGCGAATCCCCTAAAAGCGCGCCCAGTTCAGATCGAGGGCTGTAAGAGTACTAGTAGATAAATTTTTACTATTAAAGCTAGTGCTCCAGCAAACTCGTCCTCGTGAAGCCGGAATCCCTAGTAAGCGGACGTCATCAAATCAAAGAGCCGAAAAGTCTAAATTGATTTTTTAAATCGGCTTTTTGATGTGGACTCGTTCGCTGAATAAGTCCCTGCTCCTTGCACACACTGCCCGTCAAGCCAATCGAGCGGAGCTTCACCGAGGCTTGCGATGAGCAAGTCGAGTTGAAGTTCTGTGAGAGGGGCTAATCCTGGAGGTCCTAGAAAATTAGGGCTAAAGATGAAAGTTTGGTTTGACTCTGAATTGATGATGAGTTGGAGGTGAGTTGATTAGCCTTTAAATGGACCTTCCTGGAGCCTAAAGTCGCCACAAGGTAGCCGTACGGGAACGTGCGGCTGGATCACCTCCTTAAGATAATTGCGACCCTACCTCAGGCACCTTTAACAACCTGCCTGAAAAGAATTTTCACCTCAGAGAGGAATTTCTCTAGTAAAAAGAGTTTATTAATTTTTAATAAAATTAAAATTGTCTAGATAGATGAAAATATAAACAGAAATAATACTAAAAAAATAGCTTAAAGTTTTATAATTTTAAATAATTACTATAAACGGGCCGGTAGATCAATGGTTCCTTTGCATGAAAGATCGCGGCTCTTGCAAAGCCGAGGCTCCGGGTTCAAATCCCGGCCGGTCCATAAATTAAAAGTGGGTTGAACATCTCGTTTGATCTTGAGTTACCAAGAGAATTAAAGTTCTTGAAATTTTCGTTTGAAAAACTTTGGCTTGAAATTAAAGAACATTTATCCTTCACGCTTTGGATCTCTAAGAGAATTTCATTTCCATTAATACCTTTTTTGATTTTGGTCAATTTGTTTTTTAAATAGAAATTCTTCCAGTTATAATTATTATAACAATCCCTTTTGTTTATGAGAGTTTTCTTCCTGATTTTGACAGTCTAATGAAATACTCAAAAGAAAAAATTCTTCGATTTTTAATAAACTTTTCCTTCTTTTGTTTGGACCAATTTACATTTACTATTTTGTTTTTGAGAAATCTAGATTTATCTATACAAACAAGAAAAAGGAATTTCATTCACCGAAATATTTTGTCTATTATTTTCTTTTTTCCTTTTTATCGTAAGCTTTCTAATTTTTTTCTCCAAATGATTTGTATAAACATTTTTTCTCGGGTCTTTAGGGGTTTTGCTTCATTTGCTGATCGATAAGAAAATTTAAAAATTTAATAAAATTATTAATAATTCGAAATCTTTATAAATATAAAATACAACTTATTATTTTGCCGGTGTCGGTATGTGCGCTTAATTAAAGCATCGGCTTTTTTATTTAGCGATGAGCTTGTCCTTTTGTGCTGATAGAAGATGAGGATGTGGACACCTTGTGAGCAAGCTACATGCAACTCCTTATCAAAAGTAAGGGGTGAAGAGTGGAGGTTGATGATAAAATTTTTTCGCCTGAAAAAAGATGAAGAGCGAACTGTCTATTTGAAACCATATTAATGACACTACCATAGGATCAAGGAGGTCACTAAGGCCTAACAATGCTATGCCACTTGGTGGATAGCTTGGCTTCGGAGCCGAAGAAGTACGTGGCAAGCTGCGATAAGCCTGGGGTAACCGCACGCAGGTTTAGATCCCAGGATCTATCAATGCGAATCGTTGGCCTCGGCCAACTCCGAAAGGAGAGGGAACGCGCTGAATTGAAGCATCTTAGTAGGCGCAGGAAGAGAAATCAATCGAGATGCCGTTAGTAGGGGCGACCGAAAGCGGTAGAGGGCAAACCGAACTGGTTGGCGAAGAGCCAAACAGGATGTGGAGTTGTAGGACCTGTGCCCCTCCTAACCAGCTGACCTGAAATCTGCTGGAAAGCTGTGCCTTAGAGGGTGATAGCCCCGTAAGGGAAGGCTGGAAGGAAGATGGCAGGTATCCTGAGTACCATTTCCTGGATAGGAAGTGGGAAACTGGGTGGATTAACATCCAACTCTAAACACTCCCGAAGTCCGATAGCGAACTAGTATGGTGACACAAAGCTGAAAAGTACCGCGAAAGCGGGGTGAAAAGAGCTTGAAACCAAGTGGTGATAGTCAGACATGGCCTGAAAGGTTCTTCCTCGAATGAAATCCGAAAGGAGAGTAAGAGAGGAAGATTACAGGGTCGTGTCGTCCGTGCGGAAACACGGGGCAGGGAGTTTGTCTCAGTGGTGAGGTTAACTTGCTTTCGCAAGGTAGCCTAAGCGAAAGCGACAAGCTCGCAGCTCGCAAGAGCGAGGAGCGGGGTATGAAAGTGCCTGAAATCACTGGGACAAGACCCGAAGCCAGGTGATCTAACCCTGGGTAAGACGAAGTCCCTCGAAAGGGGGATGGAAGTCTGCTACCGGTGCTGAGTCACAATTCGCTCGGGTGACCTGGGGTTAGTGGTGAAAAGCCTAACGAACCTGGCGATAGCTGGTTCCTCCCCAAATGCATGTCAGTGCAGCCTGGTCAGAGGTAGGCAATAGGGTAGAGTTACTGATTGGTTGGTCAAGGACCGAAAGGTTCAGCCTTCCTGTCAAACTCCGAATCTATTGCCGCCTTAGAAGACCGGAGTGAGGGTGTTGGGGTAAGCTCGACACTCGAAAGGGGAACAACCCAACCTAGGGTTAAGGTCCCTAATGCTAGCTAAACGAAGAAGGGTGTCTGAACTCTCAGACAGTAGGGCTGTAGGCTTAGAAGCAGCCATCAGATAATAAGTGCGTAACAGCTTACCTACCGAGAGTTTAGGCCCTGAAAATGGAAGGGACTAAGCTAGCTACCGATACCCTAGACTGCGAAAGCAGTAGTAGGGAGGCGTCCTGCATGGACAGAAGCCTCTGTGTGAGCAGGGGTGGACCGTGTAGGATTGAAGATCCTGCCGAAAGTAACAGCAAAGTTAGGCGAGAATCCTAACCACCTGAAGCCTAAGGGTTTGCCAGCAATGTTGATCAGCTGGCGGTTAGCCGGTCCTAAGGGTGTTCTTAACCGAAGCACTCGAAAGGGAAAGTCGTTAATATTCGACTGCCATGGGGATACGTGCGGCAACGCAAGCCAGTTTTCTGACGCTTCGGGATAGGTGGACGTAAGCTAACTGTTGAAGTGAGTGGAGTCTCTTAATGAGGAGAAGCTCATGAATACAGGAATGGCTTCCCGTATGGGAAGTTCTACTGATTCCTGGAGCCCGTGAAAAGGAAAACTGGAAGGATTCCCCATGACCGTACCGAGAACCGACAGAAGTATAAGTTTAAACTATACTTCCGGGAAACAGGTAGGCTTGCCGAGAAGGCAAAGGTGTGTTGGGAGAACCCAGTCTAGGGAAATCGGCAAATGGGTGAAGGTCGATTAATTATATAAAATTGGGTAAGATCTTTACTCAACCGAAATTGGCCCCGTATGTTCGCTAGAAGGGGTGCCTGTTCTCTCGCAAGGGAGAGCAGGTCGCAGTGACAAGGGGGAAGCGACTGTTTAACAAAAACGCTGGAGACCGCAAGTCCGAAAGGATGAGTACGGTCTCTGATGCCTGCCCAGCTGCGGTGTGTGAAAGCCCGGTCCAACGGGAAGAAGCCCCGCAGAGCGGCGGCGGTAACTCTGACCGTCGTAACCTGAGGCGGTCATATGATTTTGATGATCGCCGCCTTGGGCGGTATAAGTAGCGTAATCCCTTGCCGTTTAAATGACGGCCCGTCTGAATGGCTTAACGACTTCCCCACTGTCCTGGGCTGGGACCCAGTGAACTCGCCTTTCCGGTGAATAGGCCGGAGACCTCATGTGGGAAACGAAGACCCCGTAGAGCTTTACTGCAGTCTGATGTTGTGGTAAGGTTGTGACTGCATAGAGTAGGTAGGACTCGCTATAGGCTTAGGCTTCGGCCAAAAGCTGAGAGGAAAGTGTAACACTACCCTTTCGCAACCTTACCGCTAACTCGAAAGAGGACAGCGTCAGATGGGCAGTTCGGCTGGGGCGGTACACCCTCGGTAAAGGATCGAGGGTGCCCAAAGGTCAGCTCATCCGGGTCATGGTAGAGACTAGCAATGATTGAACCGTTCCAGAATGATTTCGATGATTTCGGAGGTAGCTGATGAGAATAGACTCTACCACCCGCAAGAAATCCGGAGTAGAGTGTAAACGCAAAAGCTGGCCTGACTGGATTCCGCAAAGCGAGGAATCCAGCCGCGAAAGCGTGGGTTAGCGATACCTCGGTTGGTCTTAATGGCTGCCGGGGGTATCAGAAAAGCTACCTCGGGGATAATGGGCCCGTGGCCGGTGAAAGCCCACTGCTCGAAGGGGATTCATCCCAAAGATAGCGAGGCCTTGTTCTGAACAAGAGCCCTTCGCACGGGTAAATTGACCCGGCGCGTTGGTGCGTCGATGTTGGCTCCCCCTCTCCTGGCCGTGCAGCAGCGGCCAAGGGTATAGGTGCCCACTAGTTAAAAGGGGACGCTAGCTGAGTTCAGAACGTCGTGATCATGTCAAGTGTATTAAAAATTGAAGAAATCTAAGGCTGTACATTTGATATGACGACAAAGACAGTTCGGTCGCTATCTACATGAGGTGCTGGTCGTCTGACCGGAAGGAAGGGTGAGTACGAAATATACCCAGTTTAGGGATTTGCTGGATATACGTAAAAGGAACGCCCTTCCGTGGCCTCTGGTCTACCGGTTGTACATGCATCGCCGGGCAGCCAAGCCATGTGTGGATAAGTCCTGAAAGCATCTAAGGACGAAACCACCCGGAAAAATAGACGACCATTCTTACTGCTGGTTCGCAAGAATCGGTAGTAAGACGAAGGCCCTTGTAGACTACAAGCTTGATAGGGGAGAGGTGTAAGCCTCAAGCTTTCGAGCGAGAGGCGAGCCTGCTCCTACTAAAAGCCTGAGATTGTTAGGTCTTGATAAGCTCCTTGATCTTGTGGTAGTGTGAAAGAATTTTTTAAAAATATATAATACAGTATAGAAATTCTATTTAATTGTCACTATATAGTAGTTATTAGATAAAAATGGAAGAATTAAACAAAAAACTTCGTGAAATAGGAAGAGCTTGTGGTAAGATAGCCTATGATATAATTCATTCGTATAAAGATATGGAAAAACTTCTTTTTGTAGTTCCTCTGAGAGGGGGTTTGCCAATTTATAAAGGCGTTTCTTATGGATTGTATAAAAAATTAGGTAGTTTCGAATCGGATGTTGTTTTCCTCCCAGCCACTTCAATATTAGAAGAAAGAGAAAAGTTTATAGAAAATAGTTTAACTCATTTGTTCAAAAAGTTGTATACTGAAAGAAACTATAAGGCTGTGATAATTGTTGATGAAGCTGTAAGCGGATCTTCTTCAAAAATGGTTTTTGATAATGTAAAAAATGGTGTTAAAAAATTTAATCCAGAATGGAAGAGGTTTTATTGGAAGGAATTAAGTGTTGAACTTTATTTGATTGTGGCGAATAAAGGAGAAAAACTAGATCCAAAAATTCAGAAAATGAGAAATGTGCTGATTTATCCAATTGAAGATGAAATCATAACTACAGACAATTCTAGAATTTATCCAATAGAATATGTTACAGAAGTTGGAAAAAGGGTTAGCGAAGACTGCAAGATTTATAGAGTTGTAAAGCCGGATGTTATTTTTAAGAAAAATGATGTTTGGAAGAAAATTGTTGATGAAATAGAAAAAGGTGTTGATGAATTTTTTGAAGCTCAAAATTGAGAGTTAAACTAATTTTCTAAATGTTTCAAACACTTATCTTTTTCACAACTTTTAATTTTCTTACTTCTTTTGATTGGTCAACTAAATCTAAAAATTCTTGATGAGCCTTCTCAAGATCTTCTAACATCTTCCCAAACATAATATATTGCGCAAGAGAGTTGAAAGGACCCTCAATTTTTTTACAATCATAAATTCTTTCCGGTAGAACGAATTCCACTCTACATCCTAAAACTTCTCTTGGTATTCTTATGTCTAACAAATCAATGCTCACACCAGGATTCTCGTATAGTGGATTGTAAGGCATTGCTGCTGATAAATAAATCCCAGAGTCTTTATATAAGGCAACATCCTTATATCTACTTTTTAATTTATCACATATCTTCTTCAATTCATTCAGACGAATGTTATTATTTTCTCGAATTGGTTCTCGCATCATGTAAATCAGTTCTTTCTCAGCATTTTTATTAATCGAGCTTACAGACCCACCATAACATAGCTCAGCTTTTCTTATCAAATAATTTTGTTTTTCTCCCATGCTATCGTTGATTAGCTCATTTAAATCCGAAAGGCAATCTAGAACCCTAGCACTACAATATTCTTGCTCTGGCTTAAAAATAGTTCTTCTGTAATCTTCGTTAAGAGTAAAAGAGATCCCAACTCGAATAAAGTTATCTGAATTGGTGTCTTCTCTTATTTTTGCTGCAATTATTGAGGCTTCTGTGTAAGAGTACAAAATCTCATATGTCAATCAAAACACCTAATTACTTCTTGGTACATTCTAGGTAATCCAGGAGGTGAATTTGTTGTATCTTGGAGAATCCATGAAGAGTCTAGTAATCTTTCCCCAATCTCTTCTTTTGGAACTATTGTTATATGAGCTGGAGTGTAATTTTGGGCTGACCCGATAATTAAACATGCTCCATTCACACTCTTTGTTATCCTTACATCGAATCCTAATCCCAAAGATTTTTTAGCTTTAACTTCACACTTACTCAAATCTGAGAAAAATTTGTCTAAGGCTCTTTTATCAAAATCCTTTTGATCCTTTGCGGCTAACTTATACCTTTTTATCGTTTGTCCGCATATATTTCTCCAAATATCTGGCGTTTCATATAGTTCCATGCCAAGAATTTTACCAGAACCAATGAAGATGTCACCAACTTCACCTTCATATATATCAAACTCCAATTTCTTATCATCTTTTATAAAAACTTCTGTGAATGCTTTGGTTAATGTTTTTGCATTTGCTTCTTCTATTTCCTTTTCAACTTCTCTCCAAACTTCTGCTTGATTTACCCTAAAGCGCATACTACCACTATATCCTTTCTCAATATTATCATCTATAGATGTCATTAACACACGTGTTACACGAGGGGAAACAAAATACATTGCATGAAAATCTGATTCCTCATATGATTCGTCAATTCCTAATTTTTGATAAATTCTATTAAATTCAGATTCTGGTCTAGGCCGCCATCTGTATTGTTCTACACAAGCGACGGGTAATCTTAACATGCAATTAGCTTCAATCAAGATATCTGTCGTGAGTACCCTATCTTGCCATCCACCCTTTTTAGATATCAATAAACTGCCAGACGGAATTAACACGGGATAATTGGCATGATTATATACCTCAAGTTCAGACACATTACCTGTTTCTTTAATTTCGATAACTTTTTCATCTTGGGCCTGGTTTATAAGTTTGTAGTTCAAACCACTATTGAAATTATATTTAGATATTACAGGTATTTTTGTCAGACCCTTTATTGTTTGCGCAGAGTCTACTTCTAATTCATAAAATTTATTAGTTGTAAGCAATTCTCTAACAAATGATTCAATATCATTCAAACTGTTTTTACTCAAACTAATCACCTCTTGCTATTTAAAATTATTCATCATATGGATGAAAATAAGAACCATGAGACCTTGGTTTATATCTTTCATCCCGCCCATACCAAATCCCAACAAGATTTCTCGAGTTTTCTTATTAAAGTCCACCTTCCTTATTTAGCTATGCGTTTCTTTTTTGGCATAGCCCCTTTTTCTAATTCCTCGTCGGGCCCTACATAGCTTGACGTAATTTACAACACCTATATATCAAAATTGTTATAAAAATTTTTATTGTATATTTTAAAAGACAAAAATTGACAAAAATGTCGCAAATTAAATTTATAAGAATTGATATCAAAGATAAATTATGACACTTCAATCAAGAATAGTGGCAAGAACAGTAAAGATGATTTTAGAAAAAGATGTAGCATCAATCATAGCTATAATCAATAAAATTTCAAGCCCACGTAAGGTTGCGAGAAGGCTCTTGCCAGAAATAAAGAAAGAGTTGGGGTATGAGCCAAGTCTAGGATCAATTGCGAAAGTGATTGAAAGATATATTCATTATGTTGAAAAAAGTGGTAAGCTTGCAGGATATGATGTAAATGTTTTGAGAAAAATGATAGCAAGCACTCGTGTTAGTTTAGAGAGTGATGTAGCAGTTTTTGGCATAAAGATAGTCAAAAATATTGAAAATAGGCTCTTGAAGATCATGCAATATATCTACTCGAGAAAAGAAAAACAGTTTTTCCATATCACTTATGGACACACATTCATAACACTGATAACCGCTCAAGAAAACTTAGAAAAAATCTTAAAAATCATTGGGAGAGAAAATATAATTTATCATAGAAAGAATCAGGCAGCATTGAACATATTCACACCAAAGGATATATTGAATGTACCAGGAGTGGGTGGCTATATACTTTCTATTCTAGGGTTAAGTGGAATAAATGTTGTTGAAATTTTGTCAAGTTATAACGAAGGTATTTTGATATTAAGTGAAAAAGATGCACATAGAGGCTACAATGTGCTTCGTAGTGAAATTGATAGATTAAGAAAACAGTTAAAATAGTTCTTTGAGCGATTGTATATAAAATCTTTCATATTCTGTTGAGGCTTCAGTATCTTGAGTAATCTGAAGACCTAAATCGATAATACGGTAAGTTCTATCCTTAAATTGCTGTATATTTTCAGAATTTGATTTAATGCTATCTAAATAGTTTTTAATTCGCATAAGAAGTTCATATGAGTAATTCTGAATCGTTTTTTCAAACTCTTTGTTATATTTTCCTGAAAATATAGAATTTTCTATTTTGTTTTTTTCACTAGGCTTACTAATGTCGTAGATATAAAGGACTAAGGGGCTAAATACTTTATTTTTAACATCATCTTCCAGATCAATCAAACCATCAATAACATCAGTTGCTCTACACCTTGCATTCCAAATTAATTGGAGTTTTTGTTTATTATTACCTATTTGTTTTTGGAACCATTCTGTAAATAAATCTCCATAAAAGCCCGTGTCAAGATACTCATAATCACTGGGCTCGAGGAAGTTCTTGAAAAATAAGCGTAGGTATTGTAAGATATGTTTATCTGGATTTAAACCAGCGGTCTCCCTAAGATAATTAGCTTCAACTATGTCACGAAAATCTGGAATCATTCCAACCAAATCGCCCTTGCACATGCTTTTGATAATTTCTCCTGCCACAAAGCGCATTTTTCCTGAAATATACATCATGCTTCTTATGTTGGTTTGATTATCCATATGATTATCTATCATCTCGTCTATTGAATATACCCATTCGTTTAACACTCTGACAGGCGTCATGAAATCATAGAAATCATTTATGCCTATATTGTGAAGATTTGCAAGCACTTTCAAGTCTAAGATGGTCTCCTTTATTTTTATTAATTTGTCTTCTGAATACTCATCTTCGTTATAATACTCACCTATGCATTCTATTATTCTCTTTCTTGTTTCCTTTTCAATTCTTTCTATAAAGGCATATGGAAGATATTTTACCAGAGGAATTCTCTCAGTAGCTAAATAGCATACTCTTGGATGTTCTTCCAATGCACGAAGCTTAAGGCTTAATAAGTTTTTTTTGATTAATAAAAATTCTTCTTCTCTCATTGCTGGAGTAGATCTCGGATATAGAGAAAAGGCTTTCCATGTTTCAATATCTTGTTTAATGAATCTACCTATTTTTCTATCATCCTCTGACATAATTAGTAATAAAATGCAAAAGAATTTAATCGTTGATGTTATCAAAAAGTTTGAAAATGTATTATTTTTTGTTTATTGAAAGCTATTCCTCTTATGAAAAATCGCGACAAAAGAAAATATTGAAAGAATCTCAAGTCGTTGAAATCTTTTGTTAATTTAAAAGTCTCTATTGTAAACATTTTATAACTAATAAAACTAGCTTTATTTTACCCAAATTTATTTCAATTCTTTCAAGGTTCTTATACCAACTATCTCAAAATATTCTACTTCCTCTCCCTGCTTTATTTTTTCTTTTCTTTCTTCAGGAATCTCGAGTTCAAAAACTTCAAAGGTTGATAAATCCATAAGCTGAGCTTTCTCCCCAAGAATAGCAACAACCTGGGCCTTCTTTTTCTCAAGAATGGGAACTTCAACTGTGTCGTCAGCAGGCTTAACTATACTTCTTCTCTTGTTGTCCAAAAGACCAATTGCTTCCACCCTTGCCTTAGCCGCCCCATGTTTACCAGACTTGCTCACATCAACCCTTTCCACTCTACAAGGAGCATCTTCTATTAAAACAAACCCATTGGGTTTGAGATCTTTTATTACTGTTGTTGTTTTTGACATTCATCTCACCGCCATCTGAACATCTTCCCTTCTAACAGTAACACGCTTTGCATGCCTTGCTGCCACTAGGGCATCGAGAGCAATTTTTTCAGCTATCTCGAGCATAATATTCTTGAGCTCAATTACAGCTGACTCGGAAACCCTATCGGCCCCAATCTCTTTTCCTGCTTTTTTCAAAATCTTTTCCAAAGGGAAAAGTGGGAAGTCTTTCATAACAATCTGATATTTTATTTACGCCTTTTTATTATTTATTGTTATGAGGGTGGTACTCGATACTTCTGCGATAATCTATCTCCAAGATTTTCGCAAGTTTAATGAAATTTTCATCCCGCCTTTAGTGAAAGAAGAAGTTAAAGACAAGCTTTCTAGCATAAAGCTTGAAGCCCTAGAAGCAAGAATAATTGAGCCTGAGGAAAATTTTGTGAGGAAAATAAAAGAAATAGCTAAGAAGACCGGAGATCTGGAAAGGCTTTCTAACACGGATATTCAGGTTTTAGCTCTAGCCAAGCAAATTGATGCAATTGTAATTTCTGATGATTACAATATCCAAAATGTGGCTAAGGGATTTGGAATAAAATATCTCTCTATATTCAGTAAAGGAATCAGAGAACTATATTTTTGGAAAAAATATTGTGCTGTTTGTAAAAAATATTTTAAACAAAATCTAAAAGAGTGTCCTGTATGTGGGGCTAGACTTAAGAGATTGCCAAGGAGTCGAGCCAAATGAACAAAAAATTAGATTGGTAAAATCAAGATTATCAAGATGATTATAATAAGTTTAGTAAACTTTGCTATCAAAAAATCATTAAAAAACTTAAGTCTTTCAAAAAAACATATTTAATAAGTTAAAAGAAACGGAAACCAAAAGCTTTAAATATTTATTGGCACAACATTTTTATAAGTTTTTAGTGAGAGTTTCACTTGAAAGTGATAAAATGATAAAAAAGAAAATAAAAGCAGGTCAAAGATGTTCCGAATGTGGTAGTGCTAACCTTATAGAAGACCCTAACCGCGGGGAGATAATCTGCAAGGATTGTGGGCTTGTTTTGAAGGAAGAAATTATAGATACCGGACAAGAATGGAGAGCTTTTGATTCTGAACAGATGAGTAGGAGAGCTAGAGGTGGTGCACCCTTAACTTTCACAAAACATGACAAGGGAATGACCACAGAAATAGGAAAAGGTGTGGGTGAGCTTTACAAGGTCCCGGCTAAGAAAAGAGCACAATACTACAGACTCACAAAATGGCATAAGCGTTTGATAAAATCAAAGGACAGAAATCTGAGTTTTGCTTTAAGTGAGTTGCAGAGAATAGTTTCTTTTTTGAACTTATCAAAAAGCATTCATGAAAGAATAGCAAGGTATTATGAAGAAGCTGTTAACAAAGGCCTGGTTAGGGGAAGAAGCATAGAGTCTGTTATAGCAGCTTTGGCTTATGCCGTCTCAAGAGAATTTGGTTCTCCTCGAACGCTTGATGAAATTTCTGAAGCTTCTGGCGTTGAGAAAAGAGAAATAGGAAGAACTTATCGCTACATAGCAAGGGAGCTCGATGTCAGAATTTTGCCAGCTGACCCAATAACTTTTGTTCCAAGATTTTGCTCTATGCTTGGTTTGAGCGATAGAGTACAGGCAAAAGCAATAGAGATTTTGAAGAAGGCTAAGAAGTCAGAAATAACTTCTGGTAAAGGACCTACAGGTGTGGCAGCAGCTGCGATTTACATTGCTTCTGTTCTTGTTGGGGAGAAAAGGACGCAAAGAGAAGTTGCCGACATCGTAGGTGTTACTGAAGTTACGATCCGTAACAGACAAAAAGAGCTTGTTGAAAAACTTGGAATTGAAGAAGAGGTCGAGAAAAAGGCTAGAGAAGAGTAATTATTTTAACCTTAATTTTTTGTCGCACCAAAGCCTTAGTTTCATTTTCTCTTCCACTTCTTTTTCTTTTGATATATGTTTTTGAATTCTTTCTTCATCAAAAATATGAATTACTTCTATTCCTTTTTCAACTAAAGCTTTAGCAATATATTTTCTATGACAACGCCACCACAAAAATTCTGCACAAAACAGTGCTACATTTTTATCATCAATCAATTTCACTAGCTTGCTTAAAGCTTTAGAAAACTCCTCACTCTTGCTGAATGCTTCGTATCCTTCTTTCCTGTAGCCTCCTAGCTCAGGAAAGTGAAGATATTGAATTCTTTCCTTAGTCAATTCTTTTTCCAAATTATCTTTATTAAACCATGGGAATTTTTTGCTTGATGGCCAATGTCTAACATCAATTACCAAATCAATTTTAAAAATCTTCAAAATTCCCAAAAATTTTTCTAAGCTTCTTGTGCTGTGGCCTAAAGTGTAAATTCTCATAAATTAGCTTTAAAAAAATTCATATTTAAGTTCAAAATAGCTTTAAGATTAGAAAAACAAAAAATCTTTTTGTCGAAAATATGAAAAAATTTTTAAAAAAGGCTTTAATCCTAATAACAATTTTTGGTTTAGTAAGTTTGTTTGGCGACATAATTTATGAAGGAGCAAGAGGAATTAATGGCCAATATCTACAAATTCTTGGAGCAAGTGTAGCAGTAATTGGTTTTTTCACAGGCCTTGGAGAATTTTTTGGCCATGCTTTGAGAGTAGTTTCTGGCTATATTTCAGACAAAACAAAATCTTATTGGTTATTAACAATTCTTGGGTATGCTCTGCTTGCTTTTATCCCTTTTCTTGCTTTTGTAGGAAATTGGCAACTTGCTATATTTTTTATAATTTTTGAAAGAATTGGAAAAGCGATAAGAAATCCTGCAAGAGACATTATTATTTCATATGTCGCAAAAAAGATTGGCGCGGGATTTGGATTTGGAATTCATGAGTTTCTAGATCAAATAGGTGCACTAATTGGACCTTTGTTAATTTCAATGGCTTTTTTAAATTTTAAAACAATAGGCTTGGTAGAATACAAGTATGCCTACTGTCTTCTTTTCATTCCATTTTTATTTTTGATGGGGGTTCTTTTCTTTGCCTACTTTTTATTTAAAAACTCTAGAATAGAAAAAATTGACAAAAATAAAGAGGGGAGGCTTCCAAAAATATTCTGGATTTACATTTTATTCACATTTGCCACAACTCTTAGTTTTATAAATTTTGTGATCTTTGGCTATTATTTTAAGTTTAATAATGTTGTGCCTGAAGCAATAATTCCTCTGCTTTATTCTTTAGCTATGATAGTTGACGCAATAACAGCTCCGCTCATAGGCAAAGCTTATGATAAACTAGAAAGAAACAGAAATAGAAGTGGATTGCTTCTCTTGATTTTGATACCTCTGTTGACTTTACCAATTCCATTTTTAGTTTTTGTCGATAAATTTATTTTTATTGTTTTTGGTATATTGCTTTTTGGTATAGTGATTGGATCACATGAAACAATAATGAGAGCCGTGATAGCGAACATGGTGCCAATATCTAAGAGGGGTTCTGCTTATGGAATTTTCACAGCATTTTATGGTTTAGCTTTACTTATAGGTGGTACCCTGGCCGGGGTTTTTTATGAAATTTCTATTTCTTACTTATTTTCATTTGTCTTCATCACTCAAATCTTTGCTTTAACAATTTTCTATTTTCTAAAAAAAGAAATAAAGTGATTTTTTAAATTTCTTTTAACAACCAAAGTGTAAATCTCCATTATTAATAGTTTTTTATTTTCAGGTAGACCTTGCAATATTGCCCAAATATATAGAGATAAGTCGAAAATAATTTCATAGAGTTTAATATCATTCCTAGTTTATTTTAAAGATAAGCCGAACATGTTAACAATATATTTTGAATCACATGCCAAACTTTACCAAGTTAGTAATTTTCCCATTGTTAAAATAGATAAAGATCAGGCTTAATGATTTCATAAAAACAGAAAATATACATAATATCATCACAAATTAATCTCAAATAAGAGCTTATTAATCTCCAGCTTAAACAAATTGAAAATCTTTATTTTTTTATTTGTTTCAAATTAAACTATGTTTAACCTAAAGCAAGGCAAGGAATTAATCAAGTTGGCAAGAAAGGCCGTTGAAAAAAGAAAAGTTGGGATGAAATTTAGCAAGGAGTTTGAAATCAAAAAAGGAGTTTTCGTCACAATAGAAACTTATCCTGAAAAAGAGTTAAGAGGATGTATAGGCTTTCCATATCCCATTTTTTCTTTGGGAGAAGCTGTGCAGAAAGCTGCAATTTCGGCAGCTTACGAAGACCCGAGATTTAAACCTATGGAGAAAGAAGAATTGGGTAGAGTGATTTTTGAAGTTTCTATTTTAACTGAACCTGAGATCATTCGAGTTAAAAGACCAAAAGAATATTTTGAAAAAATAGAAATCGGGAGAGATGGTTTAATCATTCAATATGGCTTTAGTCAAGGTTTACTTCTACCTCAAGTTCCAGTAGAATATAAATGGAATGTTGAAGATTTCTTGAATAACTTATGTTATAAGGCTGGTTTACCTCCCACCATGTGGAAAAATTTAGATGTAAAAATATACAAGTTCGAATCTCAAATATTCATGGAGAAATCACCTCTGGGTGATGTTGTTGAACGGAAATTATCTGCAGCAAATAATCTCTAGTATTGTAATTTTTTTCCTAGATTTGGTAATTTCGCATATTTTTAAAATATTGGAATATTTATAAAGCAAATATTTTCAGATATCTAGCTCTTTCCTTCCATTTCTTTCTCCTTCAATATTTTAGCCAAATCATGAATTAACCTTCTCACATGCTCCCTCATCTCATAAACATCTTTATCAGAAATTTCTGTTATTTTTTTCTCATCGACAAGCTTTTTCATATTAACAATTTTGTTCCAAACTTCAGTATAGTAAGGATCAATGAGCCTTGAATCGATGAATTCCTTCTTAAAAGCTATTTGAACCTCTTCCTCTTTCTCAGGCATTTTTTTCAAAGTTTTGAGAGCAGTTATAGCAGCTTTGTGCATGACTTCATAAGTTCTTTCCAAGATCTTCTCTCTCTTCCTTATTTCTAAGGCATTAAGCAAACCAAACATCTTGTTAACAAATTTTTCTGCTTTAATAATCCATTCATCAACAAACTTCCCTTCAACATCCGTAAGCTCTTTATGTTCTATCTTCTTCCTTATTTCAATTATCTCCTTAAGCCACTCAGCATACTCCGGCTCCAAAATCCCGGGCTCAACCAAAAATTTCTTGACATCATCATAAGCCTTACTTGGAACAGGAGGGGCCAAGCCCATGAACATCAAAACAGCTTGAGCTGTATTAAGCATAGCATAATAACAGTCTTCAGCAAGCATAAGCAGCTTAACAGTTTTTGCTCTCATGAGCTTCTTTGGTGCCCCATCCATATAGCTTTCTATAGCCTCCCTTGTTGCAGGTATTTTACCCATTTCAAGAAGTCTTTTTATTGGTATAAAAAAACCTGTGTCATAAATCGCAATTCCCTCCTTGATGAAATTGTAAACTATAGGATGACAAACTCTTGCATAATCCCAGAATTCTGTCAAAGTGTAGCTGGGTTGAACTGAGAGTTTACTAGAAATTTTTTCAGCAATTTTTTCTAAATCATCATCTATTTTTTCTTGGAGCTTCGGTGTAATTTCAAATGAGGCATCGTCCAAAACAACAAAAATGTCAATATCACTCTTTGGTTTAAATTCATCCCTAGCAACACTTCCCATCATTACTATACATTTTATATATTTGCCGTATTTCTCTAAAACCTGCTTAGAAAATTCCTCAACTTCTTTCAGCCTTTGCTCTTTTGTCTCAGGGTGTTCTTCCCTCTTTTCTTCTTTTTCTTTTTCATCTACCATACTTACCCTCTTTCTTTCGCATATTCTATTTCTTTTTCCAGACTAATAGAATTGGTGTTTAAATCTTCTTTCAATTTAATCCACCTCAGGCAATTCTTCTCCTTTTATATCTTCTGGGAGTAATTTATTAAATCTGTTTATAATATCCCTTGTTAGCTCAAAGGCTTTTTCCAAATGTTCGACTCCAACTTCTCTAATTATCTTATGGTCTATGTCCTTCCAAAGCTTGTCCAATTCTTTAAATTTTTCTATGTATTCCTTTTCCAGTTTTCCTTCTTTTACCAATTTCTCCAAAAATTCTGGTATAGCCTTTTGATCCGGTTGAGCCTTGTAATAGTACATGATGACTGCCTGAATTTCATCTGTTGCTGCATATCTCAACTCAAAAATCATAGTTTTTAAATCAAGCTTTATCTTCTTGTACCTTGCCTCTGCTGCTTTGGCCTTCAAGTTTATTGTCTCTTCGCTTGGTGGCAACAATCCCATATGAAGCATTCTTTGAACAGGCTTCACAAAACCTGTATCATAAATTAACAGACCATACCTAAGAAAGTTAATAAGCTCGGGTGAACCGGCCCTTACCCATTGCCAAAAATCTGTTAGTAAAGTGATTTGAATGTGAATATCTTTTAGCTCATGAGCTATAAGGTAGAGCTGTGAGCTAACCTTATCTAAATCTTCTGAACTTTTGGTTGCGGTATCATCAAGTATAACCCAAACATCAACATCACTTCCTTTCTTCATCACCCCTTTCGCCACAGAACCAAAAATTACAACCGACTTAATCAAGTTACCATACTGCTTCCTGGCTTCATTGGCAAACTTAACCACTTTTTCTATAAATTTTTTCTGAAGCTCAGCCTGCTCTTGATCTTCCTTCCTTGCCAATTCCACATCCTCCAATTCTTCTTCTAGGTTTTCTATGGTCATAATTTATCTTTCACACTAAGGCTTAAATTTTTACCTATATCTCTCATTTCTCCATTCTTCTGTTTTTCCTTTCCCAACAGCAGCCCTTCCAAAGAAGCCATGAGTTTCCTCTGGCACCGAGATCAAGCCTTTCAATGGATCAAAAGCATGTTCTCTTATCACAGTTTTTTGCCTTTCCTCTGATGCTAATTGTTTTATGTCAATACCAAAGAATTCGGGGTGCTCAACAAGCTTTTCAGGCGGTATATCTTTTTCTAAACACTTAATTATAAGTTGTAAAGAAATTATGGATTGTTGAAAGCTTTCTGGACCACCTCTTTCGAAAATTATGTAACAATCCTTATTTTTACCAAAACCCTTTTGTCTTAACCTGTAGTACATTTCATATAAATACTTCTGTTGGTCCGAGCCAACTTCTATTGGTAGATGAGCTGGCGCTAAAGTTGAAGGCCAGCCTGCGTGTATAACTCTAACATAATTGCCTCCATCTTCTGGTAAAAGATTTATGACTTTCTCAGGGTCTATCCTTAGGCTTAACATGTGCTCAAAATCTAGGGCAACTGCAAAAATATCTTTTCCAGCTTGCTTGTTTGCTTCTTTAACTAAAAAATAGTATTGGTAAGGGTTGGCTAGCCTCAACCACTCTTCTACTCCCCTACTTCCCATTGGTGACTCTAAAGCAAAAATCATGCCATTTTCACTCAAATACTCTTTTGGGTCATTGTATTCGCTTCTTTTGGGAAAGAAATGGCCAAAGATGTATCTTGCTGAAACTGCTGGAATCCAAATCTCGTAAGTGGTTCTGAAATTTTCATCTTCAATTGTAAGTTTTTCTGGGTTTATACCCTTCTTTATCATCCACTCTTCTATATCTTTTCCATCTCTTTTTGCAAAGAATTTTATGCTCGCTTTAACTATTTCTTCCCATAGTGGATCTTTATTTTCTTCCATCCATTTTGCAATAAAATAATAGGCCCATCTCTCCGGGCCATAGTGTAAATCTCTTGAGTTAACAAGAGAAATAACATAATCGACTATATCGGTAAAGGTTATCTCTAAAGACCTTTCTATACCTTTGTCTATTCTTTCCTGGTTTTCTGGCGAATCTATGTATTTTTCCCCTACTGATATCTCTTCGCTTTGTACTCTGCTCATTATCCTGTCTTGCAAATACTCTTCAAAAGTTCTTCCTCTTAAAAGCTCTAACCAGAAAAAATTTTGTGGCCTTATGCCTTTTTCTTTAAAAGCTTTTTCAATATCTTCTTTTTCTATTCTTCCTTTCTGTTTTCCTTTTTCTGTCCAAACATTAATCAAAATTTCTCTCATTTCTTTTGATCTGTCTTCCTTACTACCACTCATCAACCAATTTAAAAGCCATTTGTTATTTATTAAGAATTCTCTAAAAGAGTTTCCCTCAGGATCAACCAAATCACATGCTTGCAAGGTCCTTTCCAACAAGCGAAAAGGCTCTGATTCTGAAGAGTGAACCAAAACATATTTTGCCCCTATGTTTTTTGAATGTTTTAAAATACAAATTAATCTTTCATGAGCTCTCTCATACTCCATTTTTATGGCAGAATCGAGTTCAGCAGCTTCAACACCAAAAGCTTTTGTCTCGCTATGTATACCAAAATTTATCCCAAGTTTTTCTATTATGTCTCTCTTCATTTTTTTCTCAAGATCCGGCTCTTCGAATTCTGAAAGAGATTCCAAGTCAAGTTGAACAAAATTCACACCTTTTGTTAAACCTGCCTGAGCTTTCTTGTAAAGCCCTATTAACTGTGGCCTTTCTTCTGCTCCAGCAACCCCAAAAGCTCCTGTAGAAATGCCAAGAATATAAACCACTAAATCACCTACGGTACATTAAAAGAGGATTTAAGGAAACTGACTATTGTCCCAAAAGTAGTGCCAACCTCCTTCAAGTAATATTTTGTTATCCTATCCTTCACAATAAATTCATATGGAACTTCATAGGGAACTTTGGCCTTGAAAAATTTAACCTCTAAACCAAAAAACTTGAAGAAATTATTGACGGTGCCCCCAATTTTCTTGAATGGATTTTCTACTTTTGTTTTTTTTTCTTCCTTCTTTTCTTCCTCTAGCTTTATTTCATATTCTTTCACAAGTTCATCTATATCAACAATTGCCTTACCTTCTTTGGAAATACCAGCCTCGCCAAGCATCTGTTTTATGTAATTGTCAAGCTGTTTATCTTTTGCCTCAAGTTCTATCAACCTACCTATGATTATATTTTGAGTCGAGAGCCAAGCCCTAAACCTATCAAAAGTTAAGTCTTCAATCTCAACTCCATTTGGTAAGCGAATCACTGACCTTACTACAGGAATTTCAAAGAACATGAAATATGGGCTGAAAACCCAAGACTCGTAATCTGTAGCACCAGTAACAGATTTTTCAAACCTATCAACAAGTCTTTGTCTTGCATTGAAGATATCAGTGGCTGTAATTTTGACCCCATATTCTCTTTCTATTTCTTTGATTAATTTTTTCCTTACAATCTCGTCTATAGAAGGTTCTACCGGCAGAGCTTTTACCATACCATCTTCTTTTATTTTCTTCTTCTCTTTCAATTCTTTCACTTCTTCAGGAGTGAAGCCTGCCTTTTCTGCCTGAATTTCACTCAAAGGAATCTCCCTCACAGATTTGTATTTTTCAGGAGCTGCAAAGGGTTTCCAAGCCCAAATAGTACAGGCATCTATTGACATTGCTTGAGAGTGAGGCCTCCAAAAAGCTGCTCTTTCTAAATCAGCAGCAAATTTTGGATTACTTAATCCATCTACTATTGATTTATACCTCCTAAGTGTAGGTTTAATCATTTCTTTATATTCTTCATAAGATTTTTTCCTTGCTTCAACCATGGCAACCAAACTCTTGAACCTATCCTCAACAGCTCTTTTGAATAGTTCATCTCTCCACTCTTTATAGAGCTTGTTTTTTGTAGCGAGAACAACACCCTCGGCTTCTGAAACTTTATATTTTTCTGATATTTTTTTTGGCTCAACATCTTCATCTTCTAGCTTCATAAAGTCTGAAATTATAGTAGGCCATCTTGCAGCTATTGATCTTAAAGCAATAGGTTGGTTTGGCAAGTCTGTGTGAGAATCGACTTGATCAATGAAAATTGCTTTAAGGGCTTGTTCACCTTGAAGTCTTAACTTATCATTTTTCTTTTTTATTCCAACTTCTATCATCTTATAATAATCCATAAACTCCTTATATTTCCTCAAATCGTGTTTAAGAAGCTCTAAATCAGAAAGAGCCGTGGCTATACTCGCCAGGCTAGTTTTTATCATAGCTTCAAATTCTTCCTTTTGTTTAATTGTTATTTGATAGTATTGTTGGAATGTTGGGGTCACCACTATGACATCATCTATCTTAACCCTGTCGAAACCCCATTTAGGTAACTGGAAGATTAGTGATAAAAGAACTCCTGAGCACTTGCCAAGAGAAGAGTCAAAATCAAGATAGACATCAGCATTTTTTATTTGAATATTAATTCCGTGACCAGGCTCAATCTCATCATCTTTTGGATATTTCACCATAATTTAAATTATATTTATCTCTTGTATTAAATTTTCAAAAAGTAAATCCCAAGGGCAATTAAACCGAAGCCTACTAAGATACCAGCAAATCCTATTTCTTCTGGCTGGTATTCTTTTATTTCTGGAAAAAACAATATCATCAAAATACCAGCTATGAAGCAGACGATGCCAAAAATTTTAGTAAACATCTCATTCAATTAATTGTAAACCTAAAAATATAAAAATTGGACCTAATAAAATCTGGAGTAAAAAAGAGTTATAGTCTTTAGCTCTACTAAAATTGAAAGTGAAGACTAAACCAAAGAATATGAGCAAAGCCCCAAGTATTTTTATCATAGTGACTTTTTGGTAAGAAAACTTTTAATCTTTTTATTTTATTCTAACTAATAATTTTTTGGTAGATATGCCGATTTTTGCCAGGACAAAGCTAATGATTCATGACGATTGTTTATCACCACGCGTAGGTTTTATAACTCTTGAATACAGAGGGCCAAATCCGCAAGACCTTTACAAGAAAATTAAAGAGTCGTTGACTAGTATTTGGCGTGTGGACCCAGGAGATATTCAAGAAAGAGAGTTTAGCTGGGATAGAAGCACCGGAGTTGAAAAGTTCAAAGTTAAGTTTGAGGCCACAAAAGATTTAGATACTTTCAGTTTCTTCTTCATTACAGTGAGCTTAAGCGGCGAGGCAAAGCATAGCAGGGAATTTGGAAAAGAGGGAAGCGTTAAGATAGAGTTTGAACCAATGTTAAGAACGGAATATCCACAAGACACTTTATTCCAAAGAAGTTTGATTTATGAAATTTTGAGAATGTTTTGGCATAAATTTATTTATCAGAGTACAAGGATGAGGTATATTAAAGAGTGCAGAGAACTTTCAGAAAAATTTATTGAAGAAATAAAATCTTTTCTTAACATTTTACCAAAAAAATATTAGTGTAAATCATGACAAGCTGGGTTGTTGAAGAAAGTATTCTTGCACCTAGAGATAAAATTGAAATAAATTATAAAGGTCCGAATCCTTTCCAATTTTATAAAAATATGGATAGTTCATTTTTTCAAAGAAGCTTTGAAATTGGTAGTACAGATATTTTTGAGAGAGATTTTAGATGGAGTGCCGATAGTGACCCCCATAGCTTTTTCATAAAATTGATTATTCACAAAGGATTTGACAATTTCACAGAAGCTTACTTCGAGATTATTCTTGAAGGGACACAACCATCAGAACCTTCAAAAGACGGAAATGCTAAAATAACTATAGGTGGGAATTTGAGAACTGAATTCAAACTTAAAACCCCATTCCAACAAACCCCATTCTATAAAGCCCTTTTATGGCTCTATATAAAATTTTTTTATGCTAAAGTTAGAAAAAATTATCTTAAAACCTGCCAAGAACTAATTAACATTTTGGTGAAAGAAATAAGAAGATGGGCCGGTATGCCGGAGGTTGTTTATGTTTAGTTGGTTTAAGAAGAAAGAGCCTCTACCATCTTTACCAGAGGTCAGCCCTCCGGAATCAAGCCCTAATTCAGAAATTGAAATGAACAAGCTTTCGACAGAACAAAAGATTGAATTAATTTCAGCACAAATTGAAGCAATAAGTGAAAGGATAAAAAACATAGAAAGAATGGTCGAAGAAATTTACAAGATAGCAAAGACTTAATTCTATTTATTTCAATATAGAATTATGATAATTGGTATTTGTGGGAAGACTAATGCCGGAAAGTCAAGTTTCTTCAAAGCTGCCACTTTAATTGATGTGGAGATAAGTAATAGAAAATTTGTAACAATAAATCCGAATTTTGGTATAGGATATGTGATAGTTGATTGTGTTTGTAAAGAGTTTGGTATTAAATGCAATCCTAAAAGTGGGGTATGTAAAAAAGGTAAAAGGTTTATTCCAATCAAGCTTGTGGATGTTGCCGGCCTAATTCCAGGAGCACATGAAGGTAAGGGTTTGGGGAATAAATTCCTTGACGACTTAAGACAAGCCTCTGTCTTTATTCACATAGTCGACTTTTCTGGTCTAACAGACGCTGAGGGAGATCCTACTCAGGGTTATGACCCAAGCTTTGATATAGAATTTGTAAGAGAAGAAATTGACCTTTGGTTTGCTGATGTCATAAAGAGAGCTTTGACAAAGATTGGAAAAGCTCAATCTAGAACTGAGTTGATACGAATGCTTGCTGAACAATTGAGTGGACTTGAAGTTAGAAAAGAGCATATAGAAGTTGTTTTAGAAAAAGTTTGGGTTAGTGATGTGGAAAAATTTGCTAAAGAAATAAGAAAGGTCTCGAAGCCCATGTTGATAGCTGCTAATAAGATTGATTTACCAGAAGCTCAAAAAAATTTTGAAATTCTGAAAGAAAAATTCAAGGACTTGATAATTGTTCCAACTTCCGCCGATTATGAAATTGCTTTGAAGAAAGCTGATGAAGCTGGGTTAATAGAATATTTACCTGGTGGTGGATTCAAAATCCTTGATGAGAGTAGGCTCGGAGAGCAAAAGAAGAAAGCCCTAGAAAAAATTCAAGAATTTATAAGAAAGTATGGTTCTACGGGCGTTCAAGATTGTTTAAATAAAGCTGTTTTTGATTTGCTTGGCTACATTGTAGTTTATCCTGTTGAAGATGAAAACAAGCTTTGTGACAAATATGGGAACATTTTGCCTGATGCATTTCTCATGCCAAAGGGATCTACTGCCTTGGATTTGGCTTTTAAGATTCACACAGATATTGGTGAAAAATTCATTTGTGCTATAGATGTGAGGAACAAGAAAAGGCTTGGGAAAGATTATATGCTGAAAAACAACGACATAATTAAAATAGTGATGGCAAAATGACTCTTAATTGAATGAAAATAATTTGTAAGATTAGAAAGAAGACGAATTCTGTTTATGAAATTGGGTGAAAGATTAATTAAAAATATAAGGCATTGAAAATCTTGGATATAATAATTTGTGGTTATATTTTAGATGAACACAAGTTTAAGAAAATTTTGGTGCTTTGCTGCTAGAAGTTTGTATTAAGGCAGGATAAGAAATGTTGGTCGTGTTGGAATGGGCTGAAAAATAAATATTTGCAAGATTTGACTAGCTTCAAAAGGTTGAATGAGAATAAAGCTGCACAAGAATATAGCTTAGAATTTTAGTTGATTTTTTATCTAAAAATGATTTTATTATTAAAAATTCAATTGATAAATATGAAAACAAAATACTTATCTTTTTTATCAATTGTTTTTCTGCTTTTAACTCCTGCTTTTGCCAAAAATGAAATAACTATCCCAATTGAAGCAATAAAAACACAAATTGAAGAAATTCAGACTCAAGCAACCAAACCAATAGAAATTGACATCAGAAAAGCAGAAGAAATTACATCTTTGCCTCCTGGCTGCAAAAATTTATGTGGTGATGGAATATGTCAAGAAGTGGTTTGCCTTTCAATTGGTTGCCCCTGCCCGGAAAATAAAGAAATTTGTCCCCAGGATTGTGAGAAAGTAGAAGAAAAAATCGCTCCAATAATAGCATTACCAAAAGAAACCAGTATTAAGATTTCTCCCTTGGCTGAAAACCCCATATTGATTGAAAAGAAGCCTATTGAATTCAAAGGTGTGGAAGAAATTCCTTTAATTTCAATTAAAGTTAAGCCTGTTTTGCCTGCATTGCCTCATCAAGTTTCGAGTTTAGCAAAGCCAGAAGTTGATGTTAAAGTTGAAATAGATAAAAAAGAAAAAATTACGAAATTGGAAGTTGACGGCGTAGTTGCTATAACAAGAGAAACTCTAAAATTTGAAAATTCTTCATTGAAAGTTGAAACTGCGAAAAAAGAAGTTTTTGTCAACCTCATGCCAAATTTGGCTGAAAAAATCATACTCGTTAATAAAAAACAAAAAATAGAAATGATGGAATTGAAAAGTGAGGAAGATAAAACGGTTTATGAAGTTGAGGGTAAGAAAGATGCTAAACTGCTTTGGATAATTCCTGTAACAGTTCCCATCAAAACTCAAGTTAACGCTGAGGATGGAAAAATAGAAAAAATAGAAAAGCCTTGGTGGAGTTTTTTAGCAATTTAATCCATACTTTTTAATTTTTGTTCTTTGTAAGTTGACTTTTGAAGAACAAAAACAGACTCCAAAACTTTTTTGAATCTCTAGAATGTAATTGGATTTGTAAAGAATAAAAACTTCAACTTCAAATTTCCCTCACAAAACTTTTTCACCCTTTCCCGACCGTGTAGAACAATTTCACCCACTTTGACTTATACTATTTTTTCTCTATACAATAACAAAATTTATTGATCCAGATTTTGTGTATAATTTCCTGAATTTTTCCTGTATCTTCAGGAATGTAAATTTCTAATCCCAGTTTTTCCAATCTTATTTCAAATTCACCAAAAAGTTTATCCAAGTCGGAATATTTCTCTAGACCCTTTACACCAAAAACATTTCTACCATAAAGAGAGAATTATGTTTCGATTGGTCTTAGAAAGGTTGCCCGACTAGTCAAAAACTTTTCTATAATCTAAGAACTACTTTCATCTCTGTATTTTTCACCCACTCGCTTCGATATTTTTCAATGATTTCGTCCACAAGCAAATATATCGTGACTAATTTTTTGTCGAAATAATATTAATCTTTAATTTCTAAAACAACTTCTTCAAAACTTTTAACTTTCTTCTTTGCAGGCTTTTCATCTGGAAAGCCCAAGCCTATGTTTGCCAAAACTCTGTACTTGCTAGGAATTCCCAAAATTTTTCTAACATAATCTTCCCTCTTTTGATCTTCTGGCGAATAAACGGCATTCCAGCATGTGCCTAAGCCTAGCTCTGCAGCTTTAAGCATTAGCAGCATTATAGAACAGCTCAAGTCTTCAACCCAGTGTCTAGGGCTTTTACTTTCTTCAGATAGTGCAACTATCACCACAGGAGCGTCAGCCAAAAAAGCTGACCAAGGCTGAGTTTTGCTTAAAGCCAAAATTTTATCCTTGTCCTTAACAATAACAAACTTCCAAGGCTGAGAATTGTGGGCAGAAGGGGCGAAACAAGCAGCTTCTACACATTTTCTGATCAAATCGTCACTTGGCACTTTTTTCTTGTACTTCTTTATGCTCCTTCTTTTCTCAATAGCTTCAGAGAGCTGCATAATTCTTCTTTAAAATTTTGATTTATATCCCTTTTCCTAACTTTCCACCTTGCTTTTAACAACTTTGAAAATTTTGTTAGCTTCAATTCTTTTTTTCCTAGCAAGCTCTAAATATTTTTCTTTACATCTCTTCCTAAGCTTTCCCAAAAGATGCTCAAACTCAAACTTGAGTTGATCAGAAGTTATAGGAATTATCCATTTAGCTTCAACAGCCTCTATTTTCCTTAAATCAAACTTATAACTCCTTCTTTTTCCCTCTTTATAAATCTCAAACAAATAAGCATTTATAGCAATCAATGGCTTTTCATAATTTTTGAACCTAACGAGCTGAGGATGGTTTCTGTATCCTTTAGTTTTGTTCTCTAGAACTTTTTTTGCTAACAAACCTTCTCTCCAAACAGCTATTAAACCAAGCTTATCTAAATATTTAGGATGTAAAGACCACAATCTCATTTTTATCAGTTAATTTTTTGATAATAAAAAAAGTAAATTTTTCAAATTTTCTTGAAGGCAAACCACCAATCAAAACCTTCTAGATCTTTGTTTTTTATTTTTTTCATCCTGTCAGCAGCTTCTTCAACACTTTTTGTAGGAGGAACTATTACTTTGTCACCAATTAAATCATTTTCTGGCCAGTTTGCAGGCATAGCAACTTTATTCTTATCGCTTACTTGTAAAGCCCTAAGCACCCTCAGTATTTCATTTATGTTTCTGCCTACTTCTTGAGGATAGTATAGGATTAGCCTTACTATTCCATCAGGATCGATTATGAAAACTGCTCTTACTGTGTTTGTTCCTTTTGCTGGATGTAACAGCCCCAACTTTTTTGAAACTTCCCCCACATCATCAGCTATTATTGGAAACTTTATTTCTAATTTCAAATTTTCTTTAATCCACTCAATCCACTTGATATGACTGAAAACTTGGTCTATACTTAACCCCAAAAGCTCTGCATTCAAATTCACAAATTCTTCATATTTTTTCTGAAAAGCGTAGAATTCTGTGGTGCAAACTGGAGTAAAGTCTGCGGGATGTGCAAAGATTACAAGCCATTTCCCCTTGTAATCGGCTGGAAGATTTTTCTTACCGTGTGTTGTTGTTACTATCATCTCTGGAAGCTTTTCACCCAATCTAACCAAACAATTTTGTCCTTCCATAAATAATTAATGATATCTAAAGTATTAATTATTTTTTTATTTCTGAAAAATCAAATTTTAGAATTCGATTTCATTAACCCTTTCCCAATCTGTTTCATCGAGAACAACAATCTTGTCATCACCTATTATGTAAAGATAATCTCTAATGTAAACAGCTCTTCTTGCTATAATTTCACTCACAACCTTTTTCAGCTTTAGCTCATCATTATCATAAGAAAAAACATAACCTCCTTGACTTGCAGGTAAGAAGAAAATTTTGTGCTTATAATCGAGTAAGAAAGCAGATTGTGTTGGTGTAAAATATTTTCTACTTTTCATTTTTTTAAAAAACTAATGTGGTTAGGTAGTCTGTCCAATCAGTTCTAGAATTGTAAATGTGTCCATTCACACCTAATCCCAAGGTGCTGCTTTTTCTTTTGTTTCTTTACAAAATATTTTACATACATGATCTTCATCTATTTTGCCATTACAATCTTATCTCTCCCATTACGCGGAAAAATTCAGGAAGAATGTCAGAAAAGAGGGCTTAACCCAGATTATATTTTAACCAAAGCAAGTGTAATTGAAAATAGGGACAAAAAATCAAAGAAAAAATTGGAAGGAAAGTGAGCTTAAGATAGGAAGTTTTAAAAGAAAAACTTTACACATGCAACTCTACCACATCTTTATCCTTAAGCAAATAATTCAGTCCAACTTTTCGACCAGAAAAGACTGTTTCATCAAAAATCCTAGCGAACCTGAAGCTCTTGAGCCAGTTCTTGTTTATCTTTATAATCAAATCCTCCAGATTGCTTCCTTTTTTCAAAACTAAGGCCTTTTCTTCTTTTGGTTTACCCACAGGCTTAGTGAAAACTCTAATAACTTCGGCCTCTTCTATTATTCTTTTCATCAATTGGCTGTAATCCTTGTTTTTTGACCAAAAAATCTTCTTTTTCTTGATTCTGTTTTGAACAAGGATTTTTTCAATTTCACTTATTTCCTCATTGTTATTTGCCAACACCAAAACCAAATCAGCTATGTGAACTAATGCCATGTGCTTGGGTAAGAAAAAGGATGGAATTTCTACAAATTGTACTGCTACACCATCAAAAAAACAAATTCCCGTTATTGGTTCTTTAGTTGTATATGGCTGAGGACTTACCGCTGCTTGAGCATTTGTCAGAGCATTCAACAAGCTACTCTTACCACTTTTAGTCAGACCGAGAATTGCTACGAGAATGTCACCCGACTTCTTAATTGAAGCCTGTCTTTTTCCAGGTCTCTTACTTCTTCTTTCAAACTGATCCTCTAGCCTCGATAATCTTTTTCTCAATTCGGCTAAAAGATTTTCTGTTCCCTTGTGCTTTGGTGTTGCTGAAATCAGCTTTTTCAACAGATCTATTTTCCTTTCCAAATTTCTTTCTTCTAAATATTCTTTCTCAATAGCAAACCATTCGCCTGGCAAGTTGGTGGGCATATAAGTTATAATTTAAAACCATAAAGAAATTAATACCTCATATCCCAATTAATTATGGGGTGTGAAACTTTTGTACTCACAGGAAATATTGTCACTACTAGAAAGTAAAAGAATTTCTATAGGCGATAGAGTAAGGGTTACTAAATGTACTACAAGCTATGAAGGCTTACTAATGCCAAGAATAGCCCTAGGCGATCCTAATGTCCTTGTTATAAAGCTTGATAATGGATATAACATAGGTATTAAATTTGAGAAAGGTGTGCAACTCAAGCTTCTAAAAAAAGGAATTCCAATAAAATTCAAACCAGCAAAATTCAAACCAAAAATAGATAAAATCAAACCAAAAGTTTCCATCTTGGGATGCGGTGGTACTATAGCCTCAAGAGTAGAATATACAACTGGAGCAGTCTTTCCCGCCTTCTCTCCAGCCGACTTAATGTTGGCTTTTCCTGAGATCAGAGAAATATCGAACATCAAAGCAAGAAAGCTTTTTGACCTTTTTTCAGAAGATATGAGTCCAAGCCATTGGCAAATAATAGCAAGAGAGGTTGAAAAAGAAATCAAAACAGGTTGTGATGGAATTGTACTCATGCATGGCACTGATACATTACACTATACATCAGCGGCTCTTAGTTTTATGCTTCAAAACTTACCTGTCCCTGTTGTCTTGGTTGGGGCTCAGAGAAGCAGTGATAGGGGCTCAAGTGATAATGCCATGAACCTACTCTGCTCAGTTTTAGCAGCAAGTAAGTCAGAAATAGCCGAGGTTTTGGTTTGTATGCATGCAAGCATGAACGATGATTTTTGTTTCTTACACCAAGGCACAAAAGTTAGAAAGCTTCACACTAGCAGGAGAGATGCGTTTCAATCTGTAAATGTTCTGCCATTTGCTAAAGTTTGGTATCAAGAAAGAAAAATAGAGTATTTAAGAAATGACTTCAATAGAAGGGAGAAAAGAAACTTGAAAGTTGATGATAAAATAAATCCAAATGTTTGTCTAATTCAAGTTTATCCGAACATCAAACCAGAGTTTGTTGAAAGCTTATCAAAATATTTCGAAGGTGTGGTTTTAGCCGGCACTGGTCTAGGACATGTTCCAACCAATCCCAACAATGATAAACTTGCCAAAAGTTTGTTACCTGCTATAAAAAGCTTAATTTCTTCAGGAATTCCTGTTGTTATAGCACCTCAAACAATTTTTGGTAGACTTAACCTCAATGTTTATTCGGCTGGTAGACTTTTAGATGAAGCTGGGGTTATAGGGAATGGTTGTGATTGGCTTCCTGAAACAGCCTTTGTTAAGCTTGCTTGGGTTTTAGGTCATACAAAAGAAATGAAGAAAGTTAAGGAGATGATGCTTACAAACTATGCCGGAGAGATTTCAAAGAGGTAAAAAATGTCTGAAAAATTGGATTACAAAAAAATCGGGCTGAAAGTAGGACTGGAAATACATCAACAACTTAACACCAGAGAAAAACTTTTCTGTAGTTGCTCGACTGCAATGAGAGAAAAAGAACCTGTAGCAATTATAATGAGAAAACAGCATCCTGTTACAAGTGAGCTTGGAGAAATAGATATAGCGGCTCAACACGAATACCTAAGAGATAGAACTTTTTATTATCAGACTTTCAAGGAAGAGAGCTGTTTGGTAGAGTTAGACGAAGAACCACCACACGAAATTAATAAAGAGGCCTTAAATATTGCTTTACAGATCGCCATGCTCTTAAACTGTCAAATCCCAGAAGAAATAGAAGTCATGCGAAAAACCGTGATAGATGGAAGCAACCCCACAAGCTTTCAGAGAACTATGGTAATTGGACTGAATGGCTTTTTAAACTATAAAGGGAAAAAAATTGAGATTAAAAATGTAAGCTTGGAAGAAGATGCTGCAGCCATAGTTTCTGAAGAGAAAGGTAAGGTGACCTACAGGCTTAACAGACTTGGTGTACCACTTGTTGAAATTTCCACAGGAATTCTAACAGGATTCAACCCAGAAGAAATAGAGGATATTGCCTATCAAATAGGGATGATCTGTCGATCAACAGGAAAAACCAAACATGAGATAGGAGCGATAAGACAAGATTTGAACATTTCAATTAAGGGGTGTGAGAGGGTTGAGGTAAAAGGTGTACAAGAGCTTAGCCTGCTATCAAAAGTCATAGAAAATGAAGTTAAGAGACAACTTTCTTTGCTTGCTATTAGAGCTGAGTTAAGAAAGAAAGGTATCAAAAAGATAAAATTCAAACCTATTGATGTTAATCAATTATTGAAAGAGAGTAATTGCAGAGTATTGAGGGCAATTGTAGAAACTGGGGGTAGAGTCTTTGCTCTTAGGCTTCCTGGATTTGCTGGTCGATTAAAGGAGGAAATTTCCCCAGACAAGACTCTAGGTAGAGAGCTCGCTGAATTTGTTCAAATCTTTGGTCTAGAAGGAATAATACACTCTGATGAGGATTTATCAAAGTATAGGGCGGATGCTGATTTTAAGAAAATAAGGGAATTCTTGAAAGCCGATGACCAAGATGCGATAGTTCTTATTGGCGAGCCTAAGACTGGAGGAAAAGTTTCTGAAGAGCTTTTGGATAAGATCAACAGAATTTTGGAATTTGGTTCAGAAAAAGAAACTAGAGCCGCAGACGAACAAGGAGCCACAAAATTCACAAGACCACTGCCAGGAGCTGCTAGGCTTTATCCAGAAACTGATATTAAGCCAGTACTACTTGAAAAAGAGTTTTTGGAAAAGATAAGGGAAGATCTTCCAGAACCATGGACAAAAAAATATGAAAGATTCAAGAAGCAGTATAAGCTTTCCGATGAACTTGCTAAACCACTCTTGGAATCAAAGTACTTCGAGCTTTTTGAAGATATAGTAAAAAAGTATAAAATTTCTCCTGCTCTGGTTGCAAACACTTTTGTTAGCATACTTAAGGACTTACAAAGAAGAGAAAAAATCGAAGTGGAAAGAATTTCTAAACAACACTTCTTTGATCTTTTTGAAGCTTTGGATAAAAAAGAAATTGTGAAAGAAGCAATACCAGAAATTTTGAAGTATCTCGCAAACTATCCTGGTGAGACCGTACAAAATGTAATTAAAGAGCTAAACTTGAGACCAATAAGTTTAACAGAACTCAAGAAAATCTTTGAAGAAATAGTTTCTCGTCCTGGTTTAAGTTACGAGAAAGCTGTAGGGATTGTGATGAGTCAAGTGAGAGGAAGAATAGAGGCACAGGTTGTGATGGAAACTTTAAAGAAGTTTATGAAAAAATAATTTTTCTCTCTTTTGCAACAATCTTCTTCACTTTTTCTACTTCTTTTGGGAATTCTTTTCCTCTCATTATGAAATGTTTCTCAACTTTTTTAGGTTCAAATCTTTCAGCTGCAAAATTTTCAGCCATCTTCACATCAAAGTCCTTGCAAGAGAAGATGTCTATTGAAGCGAAAGCTTGTTTCACAAAAGTATGAATACTTATGTGGCTTTCTGCAATCAAGACAAAGGCAGAAATACCACCGGCATCAAAAGAATTTGGATTTCCTTCATATTCTATTGCCTGAGCAGGGGCAATTTTCCTCATCTTAATTGCATCTACCAATTCTTCGAGAAAATTGAGTATAAAATTTTTGTCAGAAAGTTTTTTCTTGTTGCAGTGATATAAATCTAAAGTCAAATGTGGACCAAACATTTCTTTCTATTGCCTCTTGAAATATGATAATAATATTATGCATTTCTTCTATTTAAATTTTTTTACCGAGAAGAAAATTTTCTCTCGCTTCCTTGACTTCTACTTCAACGAATTTACCAAAAATTTTTTCTTTTGTTTTCAATACAATCGGTTTATAAGCGAAATTTCTAGCAACAAAACTTTTTCCTTTCCCAATTTCATCGACTAAAGCCTCGCCTTTCCAACCTATCCAACTCTTATTTTTCTCCAGAGAAATCTTCTTGATTATTTCGCTTAGCTTCAGGCTTCTAATTTTCAAGATTTTCTTTTCTAACTGCTCCATCTTAGTAGCTTCAGTGCCTCTTCTCATACCAAATTTTGATAAGTTTACAATATCTGGCTTAACTTCCCTTAAAACCCTTGACGTGGCTAAAAAATCTTCTTCAGTTTCTCCAGGAAAACCGACTATTATGTCGGTGCTGAGTGTGAGTTGAGAGAAAGCCCTCCTAAATTTTTTCACAATTTTTAAAAAATCTTTTATCTCGTATCCTCTCTTCATAAGCTTTAAAATTCTATCGCTTCCAGATTGTAAAGGTAGGTGTAAGAATTTGAATATTTTTTCATCTTGATAGGCTACTATTAATTTTTTCAAAATTTTTTTTGTATGTAAAGGATTAGTCATACCAACTCTTACAAAAAACTTTCCTTTTATATTACAAATTTCCTCTAAAAGCTCTGCCAAATTTGTTCCTATATCTAAACCATAACAACCGCAATCTAAACTAGTGAGCCAGATTTCTTTACAACCATCGGCCAAAGCTCTCTTAACCTCTTTAACTATTCCTTCTAAAGGATAGCTGAATAGCTTGCTTCTGTAAGGCTCATAGCAATAGCTACAATTTGATGTGCAACCTCTTCCTATTTGTACTATAGCCACCAAAGGATTTCTCCTACATTTTGGAAGGTCTAGCTTGGGTTTATTTAAGTCTTGTGTGAAAACTATTCTTTTTCCTAGCAAAGTAGCATTTACCACTTCAACTATTTTTTCAATATTGTCGGGGGCAAGTAGAGAAGCTCTTGGATTTATTTTTTCTATCATCTTAACATCTGTCTTTGCCATACAACCTGCTACAATAAGAGGCTTTCCCAGTTTTGAGAATTCTTTGATTTTGTGGATCATTTTGTTAAAAGTTGGTTGTTTTACCACACAAGTGAAGATTATTATCAAATCAGACTCTTTTTCACTAGCTATCTTGAAACCAGCTTGTTTAAGAAGACCGAAAGCTGCCTCAAAATCTGCCAAATTTGATGAACAACCATAAACCTCAAGATAAACTTTTGACATTTTACCTACTTTTTCTTCTTTTTGTAGGACTTCATTATTTCATTTAAGTCTTCATAAAGCTTGTCGGGGTTCCTTATACCCCTAACTACGATCTCATCCTTAAAACCAGAAATTTTCACATCTCCAAATTTAATTATTCTTCCTAGAAAAGTCTTATGCATCGTTATTCCTGTTATTTGATCGTAAGGTATTGAAATTTTTTTCTTTGAAAAGATTCCTTCAACCAAGGTAAAATTATCTTCTTCTAGTAAGTAATGTCTATAAATCTTTACAAACTCTGGCTCAATCAAAGCTATAAAAATCAAGGGAATACAAACAAACAATGCAACTACCTCGAAAGAATAATCTAGCTCAATGAAATGAATAAAAGATAAAAATACGATGATCAAAAGAGTAAAAATGTAGTTATATAAGAAAGATATTCTAGATGTCTTGTATTTGACTTGATCCATAATTTTATATATTGTGGTTTAAGTTAAATTTCTTGTTTAATGAATTTAACTTTTGGAAATTTTAATGCACAATCTCTTCATCCAAAACTACTGGAATTAAATCTTCTTTGTAAACATCTCACCCCAAAATCTGAGGCAATTCTTCATCTTATAAATTGATCGCTGTGTCTGAAGCCAATAGTGTATGTTTATGTACAATTATCACATTTTTGACTTATTTTTGGATATCAACTTTTTATGAACATTAGTGAAAAGAGTTTCATCATCATTTTTCTTCTACATAGATAACAGAATCTCTATTTATTATTTTCTTTTTTCCTCTGTCTTCCAAGACAATCCATGCATCTGCCTCTCTCAAAATTCCTTCAAAAGGCAATGAAATATCACCCATCATAACTATGAGTCTAACTTTTTTCCCTATAAGCTCTTTCATTTTCTCCTTCCTAAAAATTTTAATTGTTAAAAGGATAATTATTTAAAAGCCATTTGAATATTTCTTTTTTATGTTAAGTAAAGAATCTTAAAAATCGCTAATTATGCGTTATTTTTAAGGCCTATACTTTAAGATTTTACTTTATAGATAAAATGAATGACTTGGAAAAAATTGCAAGTGAAATTGAAAATTGTAAAAAATGTGGACTTTGGGAGATTAGGAAAAGAACTGTTCCTGGAGAGGATCCCTCAAACGCTAAAATTGTTTTCTTAGGACAAACCCCTGGAAGGAATGAAAACATCCAAGGTAAACCATTTGTGGGAATTTCCGGAAAGCTTTTAAACAAGCTATTAGAATCAATAAAATTGAAAAGAGAAAAATTTTTTATTACAGGAGTTGTAAAATGTCACACTCCAAAAAACAGAAAACCAAACAAAAAAGAAATTAAATCCTGCATCTTCTTTACTCTTAAGCAATTAGAAGTGATAAAACCAAAAATCGTGGCTTTGTTGGGAGATGTTACAATTAAAGCTCTTAGGTTTAAAGGGAAGCTTTCTGAAATTCATGGAGAGAAAGTTGAGATGGATGGAAAAATTTATTTTTTCACTTTTCACCCCGCAGCTTCCATGAGATTTCCTAAGATTAGGAAGCTTGTAGAAGAGGATTTTAGAAAATTGGTAAAGTTGGTAGAGAAAATATGAAGACTTTGGTTAAAGAATTCTTCACAAAAAGGCCTGACAAAGTAGCCAAAGATCTTTTGGGTAAGCTGTTGTTGAGGAAGCTTGAAAATAAATTTTTGATTGGAGAAATTGTAGAAACTGAAGCCTATTTTGGAGAAAAAGACCCTGCCTCCAGGGCCTATTTGGGCAAGCCTAAATATTGTGTAAAGTTAATGAAAGATGAACCGGGAAAAATTTTGATTTACAATGTACACAATAATTGGTTGCTTAATGTTGTTGCACACGAAAAAGGAAAAACAGGAGCTGTTTTAATAAGAGCAATAGAACCGATTAAAGGAATAGAAGAGATGAAGAAAAACAGAATAACAAAAAATTTTTTTGATTTGACGAGAGGGCCAGGTAAGCTCTCAAAAGCTTTTGCTATAGATAAAAGTCTTAATGGAATTGATTCCACAAACGAAGAAAGTCCAATAAATTTTCTTGATGTAGGAAAAGAAGATTTTGAAGTTGCTTGCTCACATAGAATAGGTGTGAAAAAAGATTTGGCTAAGCCATTAAGGTTTTTTATTAAAGGTAGTAAATTTGTATCAAGGTGAAATGATAAAAGTAGGGTGTTGTGGTTGGGGGTTTTTAAGACCTAGAGATTTTCTCGGGAATAAAGCTAACAAATTCAAATCAGTTTTACAAGCTTATTCTTCTATTTTTCCTTGTGTTGAAGTCAATTCAACTTTTTACAAGATTCCAAAAGTTAATACAGCAGAAAAATGGAGTAATGAGGCTAAAGAAATTAAAAAAGATTTTGAATTTAGTGTGAAGTGTAACCAACTAATAACACATCAAATTAAATTTTCAAAAGGTTCTGTAAATTTGTTCAACATGATGAAAGAAATTTGTAAAGCTTTGAAAGCAAGGATTTTATTGTTCCAATCACCAGCAAGCTTTAAAGCTAGCGAAGAAAACATAAAAAGGATGGAAGATTTTTTCAAGTTGATAAAAAGAGAGAATTTGATTTTAGCATGGGAACCAAGGGGAGAATGGCATAAAAATCCAGAATTGATAAAAAAGATTTGTAAAAAATTTGATTTAGTTGAGTGTGTGGATCCTTTTAGAAATGAGCCTATTTATTTTGGAAAAGACAAGATAACTTACTTTCGCTTGCATGGTTTTGGTTTAATTAGCATGTACAATTACAATTTCAGTGAAAAAGAGCTTGTAGAATTGAAAGAAAAGGTTGAGCAAGCAGAGAAAAAGGCCAAAGAAATTTGGGTTATGTTCAACAATAGTATGATGTACAAGAACGCTTTGGAATTCATTAAATTAATAAAAGAAAAATAGGAGAAGGGATTCATTCCTCTTCTCCCGCTTCTTCTGTTTCTTCTGATTCAAGTTCTTCTGACTCTTCTTTTGCTTCTTCTGCAGCCTCTTTTGTTGCTTCATCTGAAACTTTTTTTCCTATTGCAAATCTGTTCCTCACTTCTGTTATTTTTATCTTTGTTTTTTCTCCCTGTTTTGCTCCTGAGATGAATACAACGAAGTTCTTTATCCTTGCTATTCCATCTCCTTTAGATCCAACTTCATTTATATCAACTTCGTATTCCTCGCCAATTTTAACCGGCTTCGGAATATCTACTCTAGGACCAAATCTCCTAAAACTACCTCTCCTAAAAGGCATTTACAAAACCTCCTTTACTTTATTTTATTTATCTTCATGAGTTAGAAGTAGAGTTTGTTCCTCTACCTTCCTCCCTTTGGTTAATTGATTATTCTTACTATAAGTATTTAAGCTTTTTAATATTCATTTCAGAAAAATTTTGGCAATAAGTGATACTGTATTTTTAAAGGACGCATCATTTCACAGTAAATATTCTCCAGGGATTCTTATCAAAATTTTTATACCGGGCGAAAGTTCGTAATTGTTAAACCACTCATTTGTTGCATAAAAAATTTCCTCTATTTGAATTTGGGCTATTGGGTCGTAAAATATATAGTAGTGATTAAAGAACTTTGATTTTAACAAACGACATTCAAACCATTCTTCTTCTAGTCTTTTATAAATATTTTCTGTTGGACTTTTAGTCAAATAACTTTTGAATTTATTTTTTTCTACTTTCCTACTAATTGGCTTAAATTTAATCAAAATATTGTTAATTTTTATTCCAAGATTATCAAAAAAATTTTTAGAAGCAAATAAGCTTTTTCCGTATTCGGGTTCGTTAAGAGGATAAACTCTTTTAAAATAAAAACATCTTTTAACTATTTCCTCAAAACTCTCCATAAATTTTTATTAAAATTGAAAATTAAAAAATTCAACTAACACACCAAAACCATATAAATTTTTTTGTCTCTATCAATTTTATTCTAGTTTCTAACTATGGGTAAAATCATCCTGTAAAATTTACGCCGAGGCTGGGACTCGAACCCAGATGGGCTTTCGCCCGCCGGTTATCTTAATAAATTCGAGACCGGTGCCCTACCAATTAGGCGACCTCGGCTTAATTTAAAGCTAGTGTTTTAAATTTAAAATTAAATCTATTCCAGCTATTATCAAAGCTAACTGAATATCGTTCATAATAGACAGAATTGATAAGAAAACTATAATTGGTTTAGAAATTACAACCACGATCTTCAAGATTTTAAAGTGAAAAAAAATAAATTCTACAATTAGCAAAAATAGAAGAACCCAAACTAAAAACAATCCCTCTTCTCCTAAAAGAGGGAAGAAAAAATTAATTAAAAAAAGAACAAGCTTCGCTCGCCAACTGGTTAAATCGAAACCTATAATGAAAAGGGTTAGTCTAAACGGAAATGTTAAGGTAAAAGGATTAAACCAAGCTAAAAAAATCGAGGCAAAGCCGATTAAATTTTTGATTAAACTCATAGTATAAATTTATTTTTTTGAATAATTATTCTCTAAGTAAATAAAATGGCTTTCACAATCACAATCAGAAGACCCAAATTTTTTCACAAAAATAGAAGCTCTCAAATTCTTTAATATTGCTTGATTGAGCTTACACTCCAACATCAAGCTTGTTTTGATCGTTAGTATACCAACTATTCTTACATATTTGTTTGTAAGGAAATAATCAATGTGCCAAAACTTTTTCTTTTGTTTTTTTAGATGTCTAATCAGCCTTGCCTCAAGGTTGTTCAAAGCCGAGCCTGTATATATGTAAAAACCTTTTGGAAATTTGAATTTTCCTAAACTACCTATTTTTATTTCTTGGTCTCTCTTCAGTTCTATCAACAAAGAGTAAACTCCTTTAGACATTTTATCACTTTACATAAGCTTTGCTTCATTCACAACTAAATAGCCACTATTAGTTTTTTCGTCCCAAACTTTCCTACTCCTCAAAATTTCAATCCTTCTATTAAAAATGGGGCAATTTATCACAAATGATTCATACTCGCCTCCTTCGCCAGAAAGGGATATATTAAATTTATCTTTAAGTTTCATAAGATCCCTCAAAGCTTCCTCATCAATTCTTCTCCCTAACCAGCTTTCATCAAAACCTTCAGCAAAAACCCCCACTATTAAGATCTCTAATCTTGCTTCTAATTCTCTCTTCAAAACTTCTTCTTGATTTTTATTCCAAATTGGTGCTATGTGTTTAAGTTCAAGCTCTTCACAAATTTTATCAATTCTAGATTTTTGGTAAGTACTTGCAATGGCGCCAGAAACTACAGCATTAATTTTATTTTTTATTTTTTCTAAAATTTTTTTCAAATCTTCCAATTCCTTCTCTTTTTCGCCTTTTGTTCTATGAATGATTTGTTTTAAACCTGCAGACTTAGCTTGAAGTTTTGTTAGTTTTATACACGGATGATGAAACATCCAAGAATCTTCTCTCTCTGGAATCATTGTAATCAAATACTTTATTTCATATCCTTGCTTTTTAACAATATAAGTAGCATAAGTTGAGTCTTTCCCACCACTAAACAATACTGCAACTTGCATAGCAATTACTTAATATTTAAATCTAATTAAAATTTAACTATGAAAATTTTCCAAAAGACTATAAAGATTAAAACTAAAGGATTAAATGAATTTGTAAAAATAACTGATGAAGTTGAAAAAGTTGTGAAAGAGTCAAAAATTAAAAATGGTATGGTTTTCGTTAATGCTTTACACAATACAGCAGCGCTTATAATTCAAGAATACGAACAGGGTATACATAAAGATCTAGTGAAGTTTTTTGAGAAAATTTTACCGTTAAATGGTAAGTACTTTCACGATTATGAAGGCAATATAAATGCAACTGCTCATATAAAATCAAATCTACTAAAAACTTTCTTAACCATACCATTAAAAGACAATAAGCTTTTACTTGGTACTTGGCAAAACATTTTTTTTGTCGAGATGTTTGAAGCAAGAGAAAGAGAAGTTTCTGTAACTATAATCGGAGAATAATATGGTAAGCTTAAAGGGGATAGAACCAAGAGAATATCAAAAAAATATAGCAGAAACTGCTAGTAAAAAAAACACTTTAGTTGTATTACCAACAGGAATGGGAAAAACCCTAATAGCTATACTTGTTGCAATAAAGAGGATCAATGAGTTTCCTGAAAGCAAGATCCTTGTGATGGCTCCTACTAGACCTTTAAATGCTCAGCATAAAAAGAGCTTTGAAAAGTTCACTAACTTGAAAGGAGAAGAAATAGCTCTTCTCACAGGAAAAGTAAGGCCTGAAATAAGAAGTGAAATTTACCAAAAAAGTAAATTGATAATTGCGACGCCACAAACGATTCAGAATGATTTACAAAGTGGGAGAATTAATTTAGAAAATTTCTCTTTGGCAGTTTTTGATGAGAGCCACAGGTGTGTGAAAGAATATTCCTACACATTTGTTGCAAAGAAATATATGGAACAATCAAAATATCCTTTAATTCTTGGTATGACGGCTTCTCCTGGTGGTAGTTTTAAAAGAATTGAAGAAATAAAAGAAAATCTTTTCATAGAAGCTATTGAAATAAGGACCGAGAGTGATGAAGATGTTAAGCAGTATGTGAAACCTATATTAAAAGATTGGATTTATGTTGATTTGCCAGAAGAGATGAAGATGATTAAGGGCTTGTTCGAGCAAATGCTAAAAGAGCCAATAACATGGCTTAAAGACCATGGCTTCATCAATACAAGCAGGCCACCGAAAAAACTCTTGCTTAGTTTACAGAACATTATTTCAGCAAAGTACATGCAAGGATCGAAAAATTACTCGCTTATATGGGCAATGATGAAGTTAGCTGAAGCCATAAAAATTGAGCATGCTATAGAGCTTCTTGAGACACAAGAAATTTCATCTCTTTATGAATACTTGCAAAAGTTTAGAGAAAGTAAAAAAAGGGTTGATAGGAAAATTGCAAATGACCTGAGGATGAAAGAAGTTATGAAGATTATGGAAAACATAATAAAAAGTGGGATTGAACATCCGAAACTCACGAAGCTCAGGTTTTTGATTAAGGATTTATTAAGTGTAAACCCCACGACGAAAATCATAGTTTTTGCAAATTACAGATCCACTGTTGAAAAAATAAATGAAGCTCTAAAAAAAGATGGTATAAGGTGCGAGATACTAATAGGGCAGGCAAGCAAAGAAGAGAAAGGAATGACTCAACAAGAACAAATTGAGGTTCTGAAAAGGTTTGAAAACAACGAGTTTAATGTTTTGACTGGGACATCAATCACAGAAGAAGGTCTGGATATAAGTGAAGTAAATGTTGTAATTTTTTTTGATAGTGTGGCTACAGAAATAAGAAAAATTCAGAGAATGGGTAGAACTGGCAGAACCGCTCCTGGTAGAGTCATATTTTTAATTACCAAAGATACTCATGACGAATCTTATTATTGGGCTGCTTTACAAAAAGAAAAAAAGATGAGGGGGATACTTTACGATATGAAAAGAAAGGAAAAGAAAAAACGAACCATTGCAGATTTCATTAAATGAGTTATTTATTTAGAAGCTCTGATTTGTTTTTATTGACAAATGTTCTCAAAATCATAGGAAATGATGACTTAGAAATTTGATGTGATGGGCAAAGATTTTTAATTTTTTATTTAGATTACCCTATTTATTGCCTAAAGTATTGGTTAGTATGAATTTAATCACTTTGGTAGTTATAAATTAATTATTCAAATTTGAAGAAAAGAAATGATTGTATGTGTGAAAAACAAACAATTTTAAACTCAAAAGAAAAGGTAGTTATTATTTGCGATTACAGGGAAAAGGGAGTTAATGAAGTCTTGAAGAAAACTGGGGCTATAGTAAATGAAATGAATCTTGAGTGTGGTGATTTCATCTGTAGCAAGAGAGTTGTTATCGAAAGAAAATCTTATGACGATTTTATTTCTTCTATATTTAACGGTAGGATTTTTGAACAGGCAAGTAAGTTGAAGAAAAATTTTGAGAAGCCCATAATTTTGATAGAAGGTTATTCAACAAGAGAAATAAATGAAAATTCTTTGAAGGCAACAATAGCAAGCTTGGTAATAGACTTTGGGATTAGCTTAATAAGCACGAGAAATGAGTTAGATACAGCAAAAACAATTTATTGGATAGCTAGGAAGGAGCAAGAAGAGAAGAAATTTGGTTTAGCATTTAAAGTTGGGAAAAAACCAGAAGATTTGAATAAGATTAAGGAATTCATAGTTTCTGGTATTCCTGGCATTTCCACAGTCCTGTCAAAGAGGTTGCTAGAGAAATTTGGATCTGTAGAAAAGGTTTTTTCTGCTGATGAGAAGGAACTAAAATCAGTTAAAGGAATAGGAGAAAAACTTGCCAAAAAAATTAAAAAGATTTTAACTGAAAAATATGAGGTGAAAACCTGAGGAAGAATTTAATAGTTGGGATTGACTTGGGAGCAACAATAGGAATAGCTATACTAGATACAAGAGGTAATATACTAGATCTTTCTAGTAAAAAAGAAGCAAGTCGTGCAGAAATAATAAAACATATCTTGAAATTTGGTGATGCCTTGATAATTGCTAGTGATGTAAATCCCTTACCTAAAGGCATAGAAAAACTTGCTAGTGCTTTAGGATGTGATGTTTTTTATCCCCAAGTTTCGATGAAATATAAGGAAAAAGCCAAAGTTTTAGATGATCTCAAGCAATTGGCGAATGATTCTCATCAAAAAGATGCTTTGGCGGCGGCACTGAGAGCTTTCAGAAATTATCACAATATTTTTATAAAAATTGAAGAGATTTTGAAAAAGTTTGGAAGAGAGGAAATATTTGAAGATGTTGTAAAAAGGGTTTTCAAGGAAAAAAGTGAAAGTATAGTTGATGCTGCAAAAGATATAATGAGGAAGAAAAAATGAATAAGAAAACTAAAGGAAAACTTTTACAAGTTTTGTGGTTTTTATTTAAGTTCAATTTGCTTGCTGTACCTCTCTACATATTGCTATACTTTAATTTCTCTTACAGACCTCTACAAGATTTTGTAACTTTTCTTTCTTACAAGCTTTTGTTAACTCTTGGTGTAAAAACAAGTTTAGACGGCCAAATCTTAAAAGCAGTTAATAATTTCAATATATACTTCATTGAAATGGATATGGACTGTACGGGTTGGAAATCCCTTTATACTCTTTTTTCTCTAGTAATGGCAACCCCATCCATTAAACTTAAGAAAAAATTATTTTTTCTTATTATAACCCTGCCTTCAATTTTCTTTTTTAACATAGCAAGAATTGTTTTAACAATCTACATCTCTTTAATTGATCCGAATTTTTTTGAACTTATCCATGATTTTCTATGGAAATTTGGCTTGATCTTTGCTGTATTGGCTTCTTGGGCCCTTTGGCTTAGATATGAAAAAAGAATATAATTTGAAAACAAAATATTAAATAGGTGGTATATTGGATTCTGGGGAAGAATTAGAAAAAGAAGAGAAAGAAATTGAGGAGAAGTTCAAATTTGCCCTTCTTCAAGTCGATAAAAGGCTTGTAAATCTGGAAATAGCTATAGGTGAAATTAAAGAAAAACTCAAATCGATTCAAATCATTGATGTTGAAACAATTAATTCAATTAGAGAGAGGTTGGATGAGCTGGAAGACTTGATAATGGTCGAAAATCTTGGTGGGTTTGAACTTAAAAAAATCTTGGAAGATTTGAACTCAAAAACAACAGAAAATTACCAGAAAATCTTAGAACTATCAAAAGAAGTGAAGAATTTTGCGCCCCAAATAGAAGAAACAAAAAAACTTGAAGAAGAAATAAATAACTTGGCTAACAAGATAGGGTCTTCAGAAAGTCCGATCATCAAGAAAATCGAAGAAGACATCTCCGATTTGAAAAATAAAAGCCTTCAATCAGCTTTGAAAGACGATGTAAAGCAACTTGAAAAAAACATTGAAAAAATAAATGAAAGGGTATCTTCAATTTTAATACCGACTGAACAGATAGTCGATCTTGCTGATAAGATTTTATCTCTAGAAGAAAAATTCAAACTTGTTGAAAGTTCACCACTAACCGAAAAAATATTAAACTTGGAAAATGAAATTAAAAGACTGGAGGAGAGAATAAAGCCGCTCGAGACTCAAGTCATACAGAGAATTGCCACTGAAGTTTCTGAATTAAGGGCTGAAACAAGTAGAGAAATAAAAGAAATAAAAGATAAGATTAGTGGAATTATATCAACTAAATCAGAAATAGACATAAAATTCCTTTCTTCTAGACTCAATTCTTTGAAAGAAAACATAGATTATCTTTTGAATAGAAAAGCTGAATTTGATTTGAGACTTGAAAGCTTTCAGAAGGCCTTAGCTAAATTAGCTGAAAGAATAGAAGAATTGGCCGAGAGATCTGCATTATTACATACTTCAGTTGAAGAAAAATTGGTAAAATTGGAAGATAGGATAGAAAATATGCCAAATGGAATTTTTGCCAGTCTTAAGGATGCTTTCTCTAAGCTACCTGAAGCTAAAGAAATTTATCAGCCCTTAAAAAATTCTAAAATGGAAATCGAAATAAAGAATCTGGTAGAAAAGATATCCGACTTAGAAGATAAGCTTGTCTCGCTTGAAGGAGAAGAAGCAAAAGCTTCAATGAATCAAAAAGACATTATGACGAAGTAGCTTTTTAAATTTTCAAGTAGAATTTGATTTAATGCCTGTAGTAATAATAGCCGAAAAACCTGACGCTGCTAGAAGAATTGCAGAAGCTTTGGTAGAAAATAAAAGCCTTAAGGCTCATACAGATGAGAATAAAGTAACTTATTATGAGTTTGAGAGAAAAGGAAAAAAGTATATAGTTGTTTGTGCTGTTGGGCACTTGTTTAATCTAGCTCCTGTAGAAAAGGGGTGGAAATATCCTGTTTTTAGCTATACTTGGAAGCCTAGCTTTGAAGTTAACAAAGAATCCGCTTTTTCCAAGAAGTATTTTGATGTTGTAAAAAAAATAGTTGAAAAAGGTTCTGATTTCATTATTGCAACAGATTATGATACTGAAGGTGAATTGATTGGTGTAAATATCCTGAGATTTCTTGCAAACAAGAATGATGCGAAGAGAATGAAATTCTCAACATTAACTAAAGATGAGCTAATAGACTCTTATGAAAATATAATGCCACATATAAATTTTGGTCAACTTGAAGCAGGTTTAACTAGACATGAGTTAGATTGGCTCTGGGGGATTAATACTACAAGAGCTTTGACCTTAGCTTTAAAAAGCGTTGCTGAAAAAGGTTTTGCGATTTTATCTTCCGGTCGTGTACAGTCGCCTACTTTAGCAATTTTGCTTGATAGAGAGCTTGAAATTAGAAAGTTCAAACCAAAGCCTTTCTGGGAGCTTGAGCTTCATGTTAAGATAAATGGGACGGAAGCTATTGCAAGCTATGAAAAAGGAAGAATTTGGAAAAAAGAAGATGCTGATAAGATATTACAAGCTTGTAAAGGCAAAGATGCCGTTGTTAAAGATATTAAGAAGAAAAAATATAAACAAGCTCCTCCTGTTCCTTTTAACACAACAGACTTACAAGCCGAGGCTTACCAGCATTTTAAATTTTCCCCACAACAAACTATGAATATAGCTGAAAGTTTATACCAACAAGGATTCATAAGCTATCCTAGATCAGCCTCCCAAAAATTACCGGCAAGTATAAATTATGAAAAAATTCTGAAAGCTTTAGCCGCTTTACCACCCTACAAAAAATTTGTAGAGGAACTTTTGAAAAAGGAGAAGCTCGTCCCCATGGAAGGAAAAAAGGAAGACCCTGCTCATCCTGCTATTTATGCCACACATGAAGTTCCTGATCTATCAAAACTTACCTCCCAGCAAAGAAAAATTTATGATTTAATAGCAAGGCGTACTTTAGCAGTTTTTGGAGATGAAGCTTTGAGAGAAACTAATACAATCAGCTTAAATGTTGCTAATCATGTTTTCTTGCTTGTTGGTAAGCGAACTTTAGAGCCAGGTTGGACTAAGATATATGAACCTTATTTGAAGAGAGAAGAATTGATTCTACCCGAGCTTAATATTGGTCAAACTGTTAAAGTCGTAAAGCTAGAGGAATTGGCTAAAGAGACCCAACCTCCAGCACGCTATTCCCAAGGTAGTATAATTAAAGAAATGGAGGCCAGAAATCTGGGTACTAGAGCCACTAGATCAGAAATTTTACAAACTCTTTACAGTAGAGGCTATATAGTGGGGAAAAGTATTCAAGTTACAAAGCTTGGAGAGGCTGTTGTTAAAGCCCTGAAAAATTATTGCCCGAGAATTCTTTCAGAAGAGCTGACTAGAAAATTTGAAGAAGAGATGGAGCTTGTCTACAACGGTAAGAAGAAAAGGGAAGAGGTTGTGGAAGAAGCTAAAAAGGCTTTAAAGGAAATTCTAGAAGAATTTAAAGCAAATGAAAAGAAGATTGGTAAAAAGCTCTTGGAAGCTTTGATGGTAAAGAGGGAGGAGGAAAGAAGGCTTGGAAATTGCCCAAATTGTAAAACCGGTGAGTTAAGGATTTTAAGGTCTAGATTGAGTGGAAAGTTTTTTGTAGGTTGTGGTAATTACCCAAAGTGTAAGACAGGCTACCCATTACCTCATAATGCAAGTATTCAAGCAACAGGGAAAATCTGTGAGAAATGTGGTACGCCAATAATACAGGTTTTAAGAAGAGGTAAAAGACCTTTTAGGATGTGTTTAGATCCAAAATGTGAAACTAAGAAAGACTGGAATAATAAAAAGAGTAAAAAATTAAAATAAAATATGATGAAATTTAAGTATAAATATAAGTACTTATTTTTTTTAGGACTAAGTACTTTCATAGCAATTTTCAGCTTGACCAATGCTTTTGTTAGAGAAACACTTAAAAGCTATTTAAGTGAATTGGGCTATTTTGGAGCTTTTTTTGCCGGAATTTTTTTCCCTTATGGTTTAACGGCACCATTAGCAGCTAGTGTCTTCATCTTCATTTCTAACACCATTAATCCTTTTATTGCTTCGATTTTAGGGGCTTTTGGAGCAGTTATTGGTGATTATCTCATATTCAGGTTTATCAAAAATCATTTAGTAAAAGAAATAGACGATCTTACGGACAAGAGTGGGATAAAATTAAAAGAAATTAGACGATCTGGGAAATTTAAAAAAATAGTTCCTGTTATAGCTGGTTTTATCATAGCCTCCCCTTTGCCAGACGAAATTGCCACAGTTTTATTTGGAATGGCCGAATTTGAAACAAAGAAATTCTTATATTTCACCTATTTTTTACACCTATTTGGAATTTTATCTTTAATTTTATTGGGAAGATTTATTTAGTCGATATAAAAATCCGACAAAAGTCGATGTAATTTTTAGCTATTGTCGAAGCTTGTAGTATTTTTTTCGACTCTCTATCCTCGAAGTTGCGATGCCTTCACGCTCCATTTCCTTAAGATATTCATTACACCTAGTTCTCGACAGTTTGATAAGTCTGCTGAGCTGGAGAGGTGTTAGCTCACCGTATTTCTGAAGAATCATTTTTATTGCTTCTTTTGTTTTTGAGCTTACAGGGTTTGCTTTAAGTCTAAAGCCGCCCACAGAAATTAATCTCTCTATCTCCTTTAATCTATTTTCGATTTCCTGGATTTTCATCCCTAAATTTCTCAATTTCTCGAGCTCTATTGCCATTTGGGCTCTCTGAGTATCCATTTGTCTCAAAAGCTCTTCCAGCTGTACATCATTATTATTTTTTGGCTTAAGAATTGATATGTTCACATAATATTTTTTGGTTTCGACAATATAAAAGATTTGAGTTTCTTTTAAAATCCAGAAAAAAGAAGTGTCGGGAGAGAGATTCTCCGAAGATTTATAATGGAATATGGGATTCGACAAACATTTTCTATGTTGTACACTGGTGTACAAGAGATGGGAGCTGAAGATTCTCTAGAGAAAATTATATCAATGCTTAGAAAGCATCCGGAAGGCCTTACTATTAGTTCTGTAGCAAAACTTTCTGGCTTACATAGACATACATCTGCAAAATATGTTAAGGAATTGGTTAAAAAAGGGGATATTCTCGAAAGAAAAGTTGGATCGGCAAAACTTTGTTACTTGAGAAAAGAGTCGACTCAAGAAAGAAAACCCTTGCTTTCAGATAAAGGTGAAAAGGGTTTAAAGATTATAGCAATCCTTACAATAGCTTTTCTCCTTCTCTTCCAAGCAAGTATAGTGGCCCAGAATTTATCAAACTTCTTTAATATTTCCAATATAAGCAATTTAAAAGATATTTCTGGCCGATTTACGATGAGTTCTGAAGAAGATAATGAGAGCTCGGGCTCAGAAACTGACGGAAATGTTACTTTTTCGACAATAACCGCTCCTTTGCCTTTGAATGAAGAAATTGTCGAGTCTACCACAACAACATCAACAACAGCTGTCATGTCTCTAGCTGATGAAGAAAATAATACAGTCGATATCGACAATTCAACATCTCTAGAGGATTTAATGACTCCCTCTTATTCTTTCTTTGGAGCAAGTAAAGAGAAAGCAAAAGTTGGGGAAGAAGTGGAATTTTTTGCTTTTTGGCAAGATGATTTTGGCTTGGATGAATGGATCTTCAGCTGGAATTCTTCTGGCTCTTGGGAGAATGAAAGCCATATTTTTGTTTCAAGTTACGATAACGAAACAAAAGTTTTAACAAGACAAGGGTGGAAGTATTTTAAGGATTTGAACTATGAAGATGAAGTCGCTACTCTTTCTGAAAGTAATATAAAATGGGAGAGGCCCTTGAGGATAGTTGAGCTTCCTTACGATGATGGAATTTATAAGATAAACGGGGGAATTGACATCTATGTAACACCTAAGCATAAAGTTTTTGCGAGAATTAACTATCCTTTGGACTTTGTGAAAAGGGCTAGAGATTTGTTGTTTGGTGTGGATCTAAAAGAATTTAAGTTCATTGAAGTGGAAAAAGCTTATGAGCTAGCTAAAGCTGGTTATGGTATAACTTTTCTTGATGAAAATCTTAAGCCAATTTATGTCAAGCAAATAAGTCTAGAGAACTACAAAGGTAAGATTTATGATATAACTGTTCCTAACCATATTATCCTAGTCAAGAAATTTGGAAAAGCTGTTTGGTCTTCTAACCTTAATGTTTTGGAAGCTTGGAGTAATGTTACTAAAACTGTAAATTCGGCTGGAAGTATAGCTTTTAAGTTTTATGCTTCTGACTTAGCTGGAAATTGGATCGAGACTAAAGAAGGAAACTTGGAAGTTTTTGAAGAAGAAAATATCATTTATCTTACAGTCTTTACCGACAAGAAAAACTATACCCAAAGTGAAACTATAAACATTCTTGGAGAGTTTTTGGTAAATGGAAGTAGAAATGGAGAAATTAACTTAAGCATAGAATTCAATAATAGTTCAATTTATTCCACAATACTAAATGCAATCGATGGGGTCTATTCTAATTATCTTGTCGCTGATTTTTATGAAGAGGGAGAATATTCTGTTAAAGTTTCTTCCGGAAATTTCGGAAATTCTACAAGCTTTTATTATACCTTAAATTTTAGCGCCCCGGGGAATATTCAACCAAAACCTGAAATCAGTATAGAAAGAACAGAAGCTCCTTCTTCTGTGAATGTTTCTGAAGAATTTGAAGTAAAAGCTTTTATTACTTCACTGAATGGAAATTCCTCTGATGTTTTTGTTAGCTTGCAAGCCCCACAAGAATTTGCAGCCGAAGGCCTGCAAAAAACTATAGCCCAGATCGGAAAGAATGAAAGCTCGATGATATCTTGGCTATTAAAAGCAAGTGAATGTGGAAAATACACTTTAAACGTTACTGCAGAAACAAATGAAAGCAAGGATTTCAAGAGCTTTGATGTTTCTGTCGAATGTTTAGAAACTACTCGACCGAATGTTACTCTAGTCATAGATGCTTTTGTTTCTGTAGAAAATGTTACTAAGGGAAATAAGACATGGAAATTTGTTAAAGTGTCTGGAAATGTTAGTTTAAATGAAAGCATAATAAGCTCAAATGTTTCTATTGTAATAAAAGATCCTAAAGGGAAAACTGTATTTCAAGATAACATATTAACCGATGGCAAATTTTTGTTTAATTTTGAGTTATTGCCCAAAATCTCTGGAACTTACACTGCAGAAATTTTTGCTGAAACTAAATTTGGAAATATAAACAAAACTTTGGGCTTTGATATCTTAAAACACTTGAAACTTAAACCAAAAATTAAGCAAGAAAAATTCAATTATGGGTTAGGGGAAAAAATAAAGTTTGAAATTTTAGTTTTAGATGAAGATACTAAAGAGCTTTATTCAAATGCTACAATAAAAGTTTTTGTTGTAGATCCTGAAGGAAATGTTAGTGAAGTTAATTTTACTGAAGATGAAATTGAAAAAGGAAAGTATTGGGTTGAATTGGATACAGAAAGGGAGTTTAGGCCTGGTGTGCATAAGCTTAAATTAAGGTTAAGTTATATAAGCCCAAATCCTGGGGAAGTTATTGTTGAAGAAGAAACAACTTTCGCCGTTGGACTAATTTCAATAAACACAAAAAAGTCAATTTATCATCCTAGAGAAACTGCTGAGATATTAATGGTTGTTTTAAATAGTGAAGGTCATTTGGTTTCTGGTGCGGACGTAACTCTGGTAGTTACAGCCCCTGACAATAAAGTCTCTATATTCGCTACAAATGATGGCTCTATATCTGAGATATCTAAAGGTGTATACACTGCTTCATATGAAACTACAGTACCCGGTAACTATACACTATTTGCTACTGCTACTACAGGTTGTTGTGAAAATGAGGTTAGGGCAGAGATTGCTTCATACTTTCTGGTCAAAAATTTTTATGAATTTGACATATTAAGGGATACACCAATTACCACCGATCCGAATGGAGGACCTTTCACTTCATCTATAAAAATCATTTCTTATACCAAAGCAGAAAACATCACATTTAGAGAATTTTTGCCAGTTGATTTTACTGTTACAAATACAGGAGGTGCAAAATTAGAAATAGAAAACAATTCAAAAGTTTTAACATGGGAAAATTTGTCAAATAACTCCATAGTATTTTATTCTGCTTTACCTCCATTTGCTTGGCCGCGCTTGTACATGCTTGGCCCGGCAGAAGTTGAATATAAAGTAGGACAACATGTTAAGACTTTCAAAGAAGCTAGAAGTTGGATGCTTGTTGTTGATCCATTATACATATGCCAATGGTTTACAGATTCGGTATCTTTTAGTTGTACTGGTACAACAGGAAGTTCAGTAAACTGCCCCATTTCATGGGATCCTATAGATTGCCCTGGTACACTAAATTGTTATATTCAAAATATAACAGTATTTTTCTACACAAGTACTACATCAACTTCAAACGAATGGGGATATTTTAATTTAACAAATACGACTGCGTATGCATATTACCCAGCTAGCTATTTAGTTGTCAACGCGCCACTTGGCCCATTTTGGACCTGTGGTGCTAACAATAACGGTACCATTAGTTCACCTAACACATGCAGCCTATCAATTTCTGATATAGGTGGATTCACATCAAATGGCCCATACTATGGTTCTATACAAGGACCGAAGAGAGGTAGTTCTGTAGTTTCTTCAATACAATACAGATGGTGTTGGCAGGATGTTAATCCAAAGCTAGAAAATCCAAAAATCAATAACACTCAGAGTGGCTATACTGCTGGATGGGGGTCGGTCTTTAATTTTTCTGCAGAACTCTGGGATCCCTACAATGAAACAAATGTTCCAGAGAATGTAAGCCTATGGATATCTGCAATCGCTGGAGAGCCATTTCTATTCCAACAATCAAGAAATTATTCTGTTGTTGTTAATTCAACTCCAGGGCAACTTGTAAATTTTACTCAAACTTTTACTTGTAGTGGGGGCTCCCTTGGAGGTGGACTTGGAGCAATTGCTGCAGCAAAATACTATAAACTAAATGTTACTACGGCTCCAGGCAATAAGGATGATACATGGAATAATTATCCAAACATATACTTTATTCCATTAAACGACACTATATTGCTTAAAAATGCGACAGTAAATAACAGTGTGGTAAATAGAACTGATTCAATAGAATTATCACAAATAGTTTATGATAGCATAAGAAATACAAATGTCGGGGAGGGTGAAGTTTCTGGTACCTTATACATACAAAAAAGCGGTAGTACATTTAGTTCTTATCCCATGGGTAACACAAACTCTACTGGGCATCTAGCATATACACTTAGCTCAATGTGTAGTGCTGGGTATCAAGTTGGTCCACAGCTTTGGTATGTGTATGCCACTGGAACATCTTCATGCTATTATTCAAATACATCAGAAAACATGACAGTAATCATTTACGGAGCTCTAGATCCAGAATTAACTCAACCTTTGAATGGTCAGGATTTTAATTGGGGGCAAACAATAACGATAAAAGGATATGTAAAGAATGACTGTGGTTCTGGTGAAAGTGGTGCTATAGTTAACTTTACCCTAGAAAATGGTGAAAATATTTATTACTGCTCTGGAACAGATGTACCAGGATATCCTGGAAACTACAGCTGCGGCTGGGATTCTAGTGTAGGAGTGGCTGGTTACTATAACATAACTATGAATGCTAGTAAAGGTTATTTCTACAATAATTCGATAAAAATTATTAATGCTTTCAAGTTGGTTACAACTCCTCAGCTAAACAACCCAACTGTTACTCCTTCCTCAGGTGGCTGGGGTAAATTTTACAACTATACTATAGCTGTAAGCGACGCTTCTGGAGAAACTGTAAACGTTTCATTCTGGCTTAAAAAGGCTGGTGGAAACTGGGAATTTCAAGACTGGAAAACATGTACCGATTGCAGTAACACAGTTCTATGGTTTACCAAAAGTGTGAATTTCACTTGTAATGACATAGGAACTTGGTTCTTCAAATTTAATGCGACTGACAATTTAGGTACATCTAACACTACAAGTGGGAATGATTATCATGTGATTGACCCGGATAAAATTATATTAGAGTATGTTTCTGGAAATGAAACTACTGCAACACCAGCAAGCCCTGCTGAATTTGTACTTAGAGCCTATGACATAGACAAAGGAAATTATGATATCTCACAAACCCTTCAAACAAAGTTTAATGTTACAATGACTTCTTGGGAAGGTGCAAACAAAACTGTTGGTTATAATACAACCAATGCAACAGGCTATGTATACTTTTATTTCTTACCAGATGCAGATTTTACCTCTGGAAAAAGACAATGGTGGGGCTATGTCGATACGGCAGCTTCAATTTGCTATGGTTACAACAAATCAAGTAATTATAATGTCACAATAAACGTGAACTGGCCTCCAAAGTATGCTAATGAAACTGTGATGGGTGTGACAGAAGGAGCAAGCTATGGTTGGGGTGAAACATGGAATTTCACAGTTGAGGTGAGAGATGATGAAGGAGATGACCTAAATATAAGCTTATTAGTTGATGCTGGTGCCGGATTTGTAGAAATTATGAAGAAAAATTGTACAGCTTGTTCAGCATGGACCCAAATAAACTTTACAGACATAACCAATTTTACTTGCTCATATATAGGACCAGCTCACTATAAGTTTAGGGTTGTTGATAGCTCTGGGAATGTAAATGAAACCCCTTCTCACCCATTCGCAATCCAACAAGATACTATCTTGCTTGAGGATATAGTGGGTAATAATTCCATTGCAAATAGACGTGGTGACCAGGTTGATTTGCTCGCTGTAAGGGTTCGTGACTTAAATGGAACCCTAGTTCCAAACCTAATGGTCAACTTTTCAATTGAACTTGAACCTGGAGTTCCAGGACCAGTTTACGGAAACCTCACTAATGCTTCAGGTTATTCCGTTTTTTACTTTAATCCGGGTTGCTCCCCGAAATATAAAGTAGGAGATCAAAGATGGAAAATTGAAGTTGCAGAAGGGGCGAGTGAGTGCTACGGTTCGGCTTCGATTACAGGCCTCAATCTAACCATAATGGGAGACATAACATTAAGCTTCCAGAAGCCAGATGGTTCAACTAATTATACACAAGAACAAAAAGTTCCTTTCTTGGGGGCTACTACTGACGATTGCGGTGATCCTTTAACAACAACAGTAAGGTACTTTGCAAATAAAAGTGAGCAAAGCTATGAATGCTCTCCAGTAAGCCAAGTAGGAGCTAATGCCTATACATGCGATTGGCAAACTGATATTACAACACCAATGGGATGGTATAATGCGAGTATGTTTGTAAATAGAAGCTATCACTACGATAATAGCACTGCTAATCTAGGAACTCCAGGACTATTCTACTTATATCCTGTCAAGAAATTAGAAGAGCCTACTGCAATTCCAACAACAGAAGGATGGGGATATCCAAACTGGAACTTTTCAGTAAAAGCTTCTTCTGGTGATAGTGAAAATGTTTTAAACATTAGTCTATATATGCATACTGCTTGGCCACCAATTTTTAAATGTGATGTACCAACTTGCTTAAACCAAACTCCTACTGAATGTGCTAACTGCATTAATTCAATTAAATATTGGTATAGGAACTTTTCAGCAAATCAACAAGGAGTTTGGTACTATCAATTCAAGATGGATGGAGCAGAAACTTACCAAGTTTTGTCTGTAACTGTGGAAAAAGATGATGTGAACGTGAGCTATGGCGGAGAGGGAAATGATACCACAGTTATTAAAGATACACAACCTCAATGGCTTTCTGTAAGGGTATATGATTTTGATAGGCAAACTTACAATGTAACAAATCCTTCTGCAACTGTTACTTTCAAACTTTATCATTCAAGCTATCCAAATGGTTATAAAATAATAGGAAACAACTATACAGATGATGAAGGTTATGCAAGATTTTTGTTTAATGTTACAACTTGCTCTGGATGGTACGAAGGTCCTCAACTTTGGGCAGCTGAAATAAATTCCTCTGAACCAAATTATAAGCCAAATGCTTCTGAGAACTTTACAATAAAAATTCAATTGCCAGGTTGTGCTCCTCAATTAGATGTATATGAAATCTTGAAACCAAAAGAAGTTTTTATCTATAGAAACTTTACTATAAATGCAACTGTTGCAACATGGGTAGATACAGCAAATGATGTTAATGTTACGATAACTGTTCCTTCTGGTTGGCAAGTTGATGAACCAACGAGGAATTTGGGAAGTATCTCAGTTGGTGAATACAAGAAGGTTTGGTGGCAAGTTAATGCTACTAGTTATGGAGAAGCTAATGTGACTGTTTTCGCTAATTCGAGCAATGCTGGAAATGATACTTTAATATCAAACAAATTTATAGTTTACAAAGTTAAGACAGCAGATTCACCCTTAGAATCTTTACCATTAGAATTGTTACCTGGAGAAAATAGAACGTTTAGTTGGAATTGTGAAGCAGGAAGCTATAGAATTGCTAATTTGACTATT
>JAVZGQ010000004.1:0-67859 GCA_038998585.1 Candidatus Aenigmatarchaeota archaeon | reverse complement strand
ACTACCACCGTTTGGGCATGGTGGTAAGGTTGTGGTTGTTGTTGTGGTGGTTGGAGGCAAAGTAGTGGTGGTTGTGGTGGTAGTAGTAGTGGCTATACATGAGCAACAACATCCTAATCCACAGTTACCTGGTAGGCATGTATAGCTCTTGCCCTGATAAGCACACATACTGGAGCAACTAGCTGCAGAAGTACAACTACCACCGTTTGGGCATGGTGGTAAGGTTGTGGTTGTTGTTGTGGTGGTTGGAGGCAAAGTAGTGGTGGTTGTGGTGGTAGTAGTAGTGGCTATACAATCATTACAACAGCACCACCCAAGCCAACCACATGGACATGAACATCCTCCCCAACAGTACCATGGACAACTTGCACACTGTGAAACCACAGGAGTTGGGAGTATAGAAAAAATAAGGCTAAAAAATATAATTAATCCTAAAATATACATTTTTTTCATAACCTATCTACCTCTATAACATAATTTTCTATGAAATAGGCTTTAAGTCTGCATATTGAGTATATGATCATATTTTCAATATTTCTGATTAAGGTATAATTACTATTAAAATCGACACATTCCTTCATATTTGACAATGTATCTGCAATCACAAGAGCGAATATACCTACTAAAACTGTTGTAATATCCATTTTGGCACTAAATATTTTTTTATTCTTTAGTTATAAATTTATATCTATATAAACAAGAATTAAAATTATGAAAATATATACGATTGCCATTTTTCTTTCCACATTTTTGCTAATCTTGCCAGTAATTTCCTTTGCAGGTAATAATGATAAGTGGAAAACTTGTTGTTCTTCTGGTTGCGATTATTCTCCTTCATGTACACCAATTATTTTCTCATTTGGTAGTTTTTATTGTTGTAACTTAGGCTGGAGCACATCTCTTTGTGAAGGATGTGGCTGTGTTAGAGCAAACCCTATAGTCACTGTTTCACCTTCTTCTCAAACAGGTTCACCTGGACAAACTTTAACTTACACTCTAAATATAATGAATCAAGATAATTCTGCTTGCACTGCCTCTACTTTTGAGTTCTCGGTAATAAATTGTCCATCTGGATGGAGTTGCTCTAGTGGTGGGGCGATCATCCCCCCAAGCTCTTCAAGTTCTTTTACACTTCATATAACATCTTCTCCCTCGGCTGTAGAAGGAACTTACTCACTCACCGCAAAGGTAACGAATTCTGGTAACACATCATACTATTCTTTAGCAAGTGCCAATTATGTAGTAAAATCCACAACCACCACAATAACCACCACCAAACCACCTACCACAACCACAACCACCCCACCTACGACTACAACCACCACTACTTTTCCAACAGCTACGACTTGTAATAATAACAACATTTGCGACTCTGGAGAAACTCAAAACAATTGCCCTACTGACTGTAAGACTGTCGTAACAATAGAGCCATATTTATCCTATCCTGGCCAAACCGTCACGATCACCGTTTACTTCAATGACTCCAGATTCGATATAACTAAAGACGCAAAAATTGATTTGTGGATAGATGACCAATACTGGGATCCATCTTATTGTCCAATAAATGGTAAGAAGTGGAGGGGCGATATGAAATATGGTGGTGGGGAATGGACATGTTTTGATAAAATGTGCAGCAAAAATTATGATGGGAAAAAAGTCACTATAAAAACTGAGAGAGGATATGGATATTTACAAACTGAATGTAAGATTCCAACAAATTTGGTAGCTGGAAAACACAAGCTAAAATCCTCCCCCACAATTTATTCTATACCCATTACACTTAGGGCAGCAGAAACTGAAATTGTTATTGTTGACGGTTTGTACAACTTTGTTATTGGAATAAAAAAAATATTTTCTTATTTCACTGGACTTTTCATTCTTCAATAAAATAATTATTAGCAAAAATCTATAAAACCGGCTTTAAAGAATTTTTATTAAAAACAACAAATTAAGATTATGCAACACAAATTCATTCTCTTCATTTTATTTTCATTACTATTTTTTTTATCTTCATTCTATGATGTAAAAGCAGGGCTGGATGGTTGGCAATACAGTAGAAACATAACCATAAACAACACTCAAAACTCCAATTCCTTGACTGACTACCAAGTTCTCGTGACTTTGGACACTCAGAGCTTGATTTCTGCCGGAAAGATGAAAAGCGATTGTGGGGACATAAGGTTTCTGGACAGCGACGATTCGACTGAATTGAACTATTGGATTGAATCTGGGTGTAATTCTGCCAACACTAAGATTTGGGTCAAGGTTCCTTCCATTCCAGCTTCCAGCACGAAAACCATTTACCTTTACTACGGAAATCTTTCTGCTAGTTCGACGAGCGACGGAGAAAAAACATTTGAGTTCTTCGACGACTTTGATGACGGTGTTTTTGATATGAATAAATGGGGTATTTTGGAATATGGCGATCTAACCGAAAGTGGAGGTGTTTTGACTTTATATTGGCGTATATTTATTTACTCAAATTCTGGTTATGGTACTGGTACTTCTCTTATGTATAGGGGTAATCATCCTTATACATATTCTTCTAACTGGGTGGGTCACTCATCTTATTTTAGTCCGCCTTTTGTAATTGTGGGGCGGGCTCCATCTCTATATTATTGGGGCGCTCACAGCTATATTTCAGGAGATACTTACACCCCACTCAACCCCAATATACTTGGTAGTTATCACAGATATGAAATCACAAGAAATGGTACAGCCAACATTTTTTATGTTGATGATCTGCTAAATGCCACGCATACCACACAAGTAACAACAAACAGCTTGCGTATAACATTATACACTTATTCAGCACCTTTATATGTTGATTGGATAGCCGTGAGAAAATACACTTACCCTGAGCCGAGTGTGAGCGTGAGAACAGAAGAGACCCCACCATCAACTGGGACAATGCTTCAAACAATTGAAATTGAGTTTGAGGTTCAACCAATCTTCCTTAGGGGTGAGGGTGTATACCTTTCAGGAAATTCTTACCACATAACAGCTTATGTTCAAGCCTATTATCCAAATCTCTCTTATAGGAAAATTGGTATGGATTGCTATTTGAATGGCGATGAGTTCACGGCAACACAAAACTGTTCAGTTCAATTCTATCCTGAAAAAGGCGTTTGCTCAATTTTATACCCACAATATCTTTCTCTTACTCAACCAAATGAGATTAAGTGCAAGATCTACGACCCAGAATATTCTGTATACACCTCAACTTATGTCAACAAAAGCTTCACTCCACTAAACTTTTCAGTCTGGTTTTCAGGATACTCTACTTTGGTAGGAGAAGAGTTCAGTCTTCCAGTAAACATAAAAAATTCTGGTCTTTTTACAGATATTTACAACTTGACGGCATGGATAATGGAAGGTGAAGATCTAGCGAAAATCAATCCTGCCACAAAATCATTTTTAATCGAGCTAAACGGAGATGCTTTCGATCCACACTTTTGGAATCAAACAGGACCTGGGACAAAAGAAGTTTATGTTAAAATCATAATATTGGACGCGAGCTCGAACTTGCATGCTTGCATCAACACAACTTCTCTTCTAAATCAGAGCTATTCCATTCAAAATTGTATTCCACTTCAAGCAAGATTCAAAATTATGTATGAACTTGATTTACTCCAAATTTTGTTCTTAGTTTCAATAGCAACAATTTTTATTTTCAAACTCAAAATCAAAAATAAAGGGTCTGTAGTCTAACGGTAGGACGCGGCCCTTAATCAAGGGCAAACAAGGCCGAGAAGGTGGTTCAACTCCGCCCAGACCCATCATTCCCCTATTCATAATTTCAAAATCAAGTTTCGTACTGCCCCTGGCAGATTTTTTAATCTTCAAAAATCAAAGATTATTGAATATGGAAGTTCTAGAAGCTTTTGGCAAAGCAGTGAATTTGGCTCAGACGAAAGGTTTAGAAAAAGGTCTTGAAATTTTAGGTCTGAGCGGCAGGAAAATTGCTTTCTTAATTAAAAAAGAAAATTTTTTGTTTGAAGGCGAAAGTTTTGATGTTGTCATTGACAAAAAAGATGAGGCAAAGCAGATTAACATTTACTTGTGTGACAAAAGGTGGAGCGAGTACCTTTTAAAAAGCTTGAAGAAATCTTCTGATTTCAAGTCAATGGTAATCTTGCTTGGAAGAATCAAAATATCAAAAAAAGTTTATGAACTCAGACTCGGCGGATTTGGAATTTCAAGCCATGAATTGGTTAAAGCAATTTTGAAATTTAAAAAAGTCTGAACAATTCTTCTGGGAGCTTTTCCCTGTTTTCTTCGTTGACCTCGACGATTTCACCAAACTGCCCGAACTGTTTAACAAAATCCCTGTGCAGGACTGCAATCAAAGACTTGTCCAGAAGTATCAAAGCAAAAATCTTATTCTTGAAGTCTTCGCTGAAAAATTCCATCTTTCCAATCTCGTCCACAACCACAACATCACACTTCTCAACCGCAAAATCTAACGCGGGCAAAGCAATTTTTTCAAAAGCTTTTACATCAATCCCATACTTACCAATTTTTGGTCCGATTTTAAAGTCGACGCTTGCAAAAACTTCCATTACTTGTGAGAAAACATCCTTGACATAAAAACCAACTCTCTTTCCCCTCTCCCTTATTTCTGGTGTAACTATGCCCCCAACTTTAAGACCTTTGTTTTTAAGCAAATCGACTGTTCTAAACAAAACTGTTGATTTCCCTGAGCCAGACTTTCCGGTGAGAAAAATTTTCATAATTTTAGTATTGATTTCCTTTTTTAAAATTCTGATGAAAAAAAGATTGACAGTGCAAAAACTATCTACAAATATACTGAATTATATTCCAATAAAATTTCTGTATACTAAAAAAATCAATAAAATTAGAGATTGAATAGCGGGGGTTCTCCAGAAGCTGGTATTACACCAACATCTTTTGGATTTGAACCAACGACCTTCCTGGGCTATTGGATTGCCTTTCGGGTGTCTTAGCCTTAGCCTATGAGCCTTTCGCGAAAAACACAAATCAAGTATTATTCTCGACGAGCACTCCAGGCTTAGAGGCTTACGCTTGCTCCACCCCGCTATTCCTTTTAATTTACTTATTTTTGTTTAATTTAAATTTTTTACTATTTCTTTCGATCACATAAAATCTTGAGAATGAAGTCGGTAAGAGTACCCCCACAATTCTTCTGCATTCATAACATTTTCACTCACCTCTTAAGTCAAAAAAATAAATGTAAGCCCTTCTCCAGATTGTTCATTAAGGTGAAAAAATGAAAGAAAAGGATGAAAAGGGATCTTGGAAAGGTCTAACCTCGCTCATATCAAGTATCGGAGGTGCCGGGATTGGTTACATTGCAGCTCAATGTGGATCTATAGCTTACATAGCAGCAAGAGAAATAACAAATTTTGCTACAGGCAGTTCCTTAGCACCAATTCCTGAATTGCTTGCAGATTACGCGATTTACACCTCAGCCGCAGCTTTCGTCGGTGAGATTGGTGGATACATCCTCCATAAAAAAATTTGGAAAACTTTGAGAGGTGATTGAATGGTGAAATTGAGTGAAATTGATGTTGGTACTAAAGATTTGGTCGTGCTTTTAGCTGGAGCACTTGTAGGATATTACATAAGAAAGCCGATGGAAGAAAAAAGAAGAGTAGAAAAGGAGAATGACGCTCAACTAATAGGAAAAACAGCAGCACAATATGTTGCCAATGAATTGAGAAGTCTTGGAATTGGTCCTGAAAGCTATAAGGCGATAGATGAGCTCGCACAAACCTTGAAAGATTTAAAAGATGAGCTAAGAAAGTATAGGGATAAAAATGGTTGAAGAAAATGAAATCATTCCACTGATTTATGCATTGTTCCAAGGACTTAAAGCCTACAGAGAAGCCTACAACAAACTGAACGACAAAGGAGAAGAAATTAAAGAAATTGCATTAGAAGAGGTGATGAGCAAATACAAGCAGATTGAACACTTGCTGTTCTTTTTGGAAAAAGTGGTAAGATGAATGAAAGACTATCTTTCAAGACTGGTAGAATATTCAGAACTCATGAAAGAAATTGAAATTGGTGGAGAAAAACACTTGGAGATCATCAAAAAAAGTTCAGACAACTATTTGAAAAAAGCTGGCGAGCTTAAAGCAAAAATTGCTTCAGATGTTTTTCTAACTGCCGAAGACAAAGAAAAGATGCTCAAGAAAATTTCATTTTATGAGCAGCAAGTTAAATCTGGAGGAGACGAGTTAGATGTAAATTCTTTTTTGCTTGGCACTCTATTAACTTTTTTGGCAAAAGAAGGAGTGCTCTCTGAATTAATTGAATTTTTAGGCGGTGAGAATGCCATCTCGCTATATTCACAAAAAGATTTCAAAAATTTTAACAGGAAAATCTTGTGAAAAGACAAACAGAACTATTGATTATCCTGTAAAGATCCTTGGTAAAAAACACAGAATTTTATTCCACGATCCAATTTCAGCTTTTTTAATTGGTCTTGTTTGTGACGGAAAAGAAGGAGCCGTTTCTGCTTTGATTCATATTGCAACTGATAACTACTGCTCCAAATATCCAAAAATTAAAAAAGTTCTTGACTATTTACTTTAGTTTAACTTGCATAAAGTCAAAAGCGACTTTTGTGTTTGGGAAAATTTTTCTAGCTTCTTCTTCTAATTGCTTCACATCGGTGTAACGCCTACTTATATGGGTTAAGACAAGTTGCTTAACATTCGCCTCTTTTGCTATTTTTGCCGCTTGCTTCACATCAGCATGAGCTTTTCCTTCTTCCTCTTCAAGAAAAGTTCCATCGTGAATAAGCAAATCAGCGTTTTTGGAAATTTCTAAAATGTTGCTACAAGGCTTTGTGTCGCCAGAATAAACCACTTTCAAACCTGGTTTGAGATTTGCCACATCTTCTATTTTTATCTCTTTTCCCTTGTATTCTACTTTCCCAATTTTTTTCAACCTCTTCAACCAAGACCCACTTCTCAGACCAAGCTCCCTAAGCTTTTTGGTGTCTATGTTCCACCTTGGCTTTTCTTGAAAACAATATGCCACTGACGGTACTGTATGTAAGACTGGAATTGAAAAAACTTGATACTCTCGAGCTTCATCAATCAATCCGACTTCACTTCCCTCAAAAGGGACATTTATAGCCTCAATCGGAAACCTCAAACCAAAATATCCCAAGTCCAAAATGTTTGAAACGAACCTCTCTGCCTCTGGCCCAAAAATTTTGAGTTCATCTTTCCTTTTTTCTAAGCTCATAGTCTGAATTAAAGGGATCAAACCAGAAAAGTGGTCTGCATGCCAATGTGAAATGAAGATTTTTTTTATTTTCATGAAGCTTATTCTAGATTGCATAAGCTGCTTCTGAGTTCCCTCCCCACAATCAAAAAGCAAACTATCCTTCTCTTCACCAAAATACTCCAAGACAATGGCAGGGTGATTTCTATCTTTACTCGGAATTCCTGAAACTGTGCCCAAAAATGTTATTTGAATCATGAAAGATCCTCCTTTTCAAAATACTCTTTCAAAAAAATACCAAATTCCCTATCCTTACCAACAATATCAATTATTCTTTCTGTGTCAGAAATCAATTCAAATCCATTTGCTATTTGCTCTGCTATGTGGTTTGGAATTCCTTTGGCTTTTAAGATGCTTGCATCAACATTTAAGCTATCAAAAATCTTCTCCCTCGCTGTCATAAACTTCCTCCTAACTTCAACAACCCAGCTTTTTTCTTCAATAAAAGGCCCATTTATCGCCAACTTTTTATATTTTTCCAAAAATCTCCTAGAGTCGTCTAGGTCAAAGACCTCTGGTCCCATCTTCTTCTGCACAGCAGGCAAACTTGAAACCTCCATTTCTAGCAAAACAATTGCCAAATCTTTTTCATTTGTGTAACAATCTCTCCTTAAAACTTTAAATTCATATTTTGTTTCTTCCAGAATACTTTCTAACCTTTCAGCAAATCTCCTAAGTTGGGGCCAAAGAACATCTGGTACAACATCCGGTGGGGAGAACTTCACCAAAATCAATTCTGTTTTCCTTTCAAGCATTTTTTCTATCAGTTCTTTTTCTGAAATTGGTGTTTTTTCTCTCTTAAAAAACATCTCTTCTCTTGGATTTTCAAGGAATTCTTTTGCCAACTTCTTGAACTTGAAAAAGTTTTCCGCGGACAAAGCAGCTGCAGTGTTTCTATTCTTGTCAGTTGGGTCGATCAAAATCAAAATTTGTTTTGGAAAAAGCTTAATTAACTTGGAATATTCTTCCTTTTTGTAAAAATTCTCCAAATCTATAATCTCGCCTGGCCTCCAAGCTTGAGCCTGCCTGAGAACATTTAAGAAATTTTTGTACTTTATAATCAAAAGCTCGCAAACATAGCCAGAAAACCCTTGTGTTCTTGCATCAGCCCCATAAATTTTATTTGCTGTCAAGAATTGTTTGAGAAGCCTCACTTGAGCCGAAAGTTTAATTGGCAACTTTTTTTGGAGATATTTCACATGAAAAGGTGTGCGATCTACTGCTGACTTAAGGTTTTCTGTTGTCTTGACATCAAAGCACGGCACAACATCTATTTCAGTACCGTTGACATTACCAGAAACATAGGGATGTTGAGCATATTCTATCTTGAAGCTTCCACCAAGCGCTTTAATTACCTTTTTTCCAATCTCAAGTCCCCTCTTCTCAAGCTGCTTTACAGTCATTTTTAGTGGAAATAGTATGAAGATGTCAAACTCCCTTTTCCCAGGAAGCCATGTGTCTCTTGTAACGCTGCCCGCAATCATTGGTCTTGCATCGAATCTTTTTGCTTCCTTTTTCACCTCCTTCAAACATCTTTTTATAACAGAATTCAATTCCCTTTTTTCTTGGGCAGAAGGTTCAATTTTCTTCAAAACATTCTTCAGAATCTTAGAATAATTTTTCATAATTTAACAATAAACTTGAAAAAATAAATGTGATTAAAGTTGAGGATGGGTATATTCTTAATAGAAAATTATTTATCACTTTATGATAGTAAAGCTTATATATTAGTACTACTATATAGTAACATATGAATGGAAATAAAGAAGAATTGAAGTTTTTCGAAGAACAGCTTTATGAAGCTAAGCAAGCCTTGTTCACAGCAAGAACAATAAAGCAAGCAAAATTCTTACAGAACAGGATAAAATACCTAAGCGAAAAGGTCAAGCAACTAGAAAGAGCTTAAAAAATGTGTCTGAGTTACAATTGAGAAGCTGTTGAAAATATGAAAGCTTTGAGTTTAATTTTTCTTATATTCATAATTACTTTCCCATCCCAAACTTATTTTTGATTCTAGGAACTCAACATCCTAAATTTTTTATTATAGCTTTAAACAGTCGTCAAGCATAGAGAAGTTTGTTAAGATTTATAGCCCCGGCCAGATTCGAACTGGCGTCCCAAGGTTACCACCAATCTCATATGACCAGAGCCTTGTGTGCTTGACCACTACACCACGGGGCTAATATACTAATTGGTCGATACGTTCAATCTTTTGATAATGTCTAAAATTAATTCTTGATTTAAATAACTTTATGCTTTATTCATTTTTAATTTCAAGTAGCCAAACACTCGCTGTCTTATCCCAGTATGGGCCATTAGATTTTATCTTTAATTTATCAAGCATTTCCTTAGTCTCGTCTAATTGCTATCTTAGTAATCGTCTTTTTACCATCTTTATAACTATAAGTTGTACTATCAGAATCATACAATCTTGTATAAAGGCCATTTTAATATGAACAGGCGCATTTTTAATTAGATGTGGCGTCTTTAATTTTCCAGCTTTTGGTCCAAATGGTAAATTAAGGATTCTGACAAGCAACTTATGAATTATTTTAGAAACAAAACTTATGTTATAACTATTTTCATCTATAGATTGATTAACAGTCACATTAAGGTTAAAAATATTTAAAAACAATGGCTTGATAATATCTTCTAAATGTTTTTTACTTTCTTCATAAATAGAAATATTGCAACGCATTCTCTTTTGTTTTTTAAATGACAAGTAGGGGTTCGCTAAATAACCATAGCCACAGATATATCCTATCAGGTACGCAAAATCCTCTGTTATTTTCTTAGGTAATTTTATTTTGTGTCCTCCAGAGATGGAAGCCCCATTAACATTTTAATAAATTTCATCTAAAATGCGCATCTTTTCTTTTTTTGACTTACGACAAATATAGGTCCAAATCTATAAAATTTAAAAGTTTTGATATGGGAATATTTCGAGTATTGTTAGTCCAATGGTATAAACTTCTATCTGAAAGTTTGAGTTTTTCTCTAAAATATTTTAATACCGGACCAGAATAATTCCTTTTAATATCATCAAATAATCGCTTTACAAATATCAGCGAAAGGGTTTGGTTAGAGTTCTTAAAAAAGTACTTAATAAAAAAGGTAGAGTTGCCGGTGGCGCTATTTCCGAAGAAGCTGAAAATGCAATTAAAAAATGGTTAAAAGAATAGTTTTTAAGACTATTGTTACAATTTCTCGAGGTAACTTTTATTACATATTTAAATTTAAATTTACAAATAAATTTAAGGTTGGAATGATTGGTGAGTGCCAAACACTGCTCTGAATCTCTTTCTTTCTTGATTACCAATAAAACTCCAGAAAATATAAAAAGAATTATGGTGATTTGATGAGAATTTTGCAAACACATTCAGACTGGATTGAATATGAGCCAATAAAAAAAGAAATACCACAAGCTGAAGAGACAGAAAAGAAGATATATAAATTTGAAGAAATTTTAGTTGCTTTCACTGCCGTTGAGGAAGGTGATGATGAAAAAATTGCAGAAATGGCCATAGATGAAATAAGAGACTTTATGAAAAATTTGAAGATCAACAGGCTTCTAATTTATCCATTTGTACATTTGTCAAACAAACCAGCAAAACCGAACGAAGCTCTCAAAATTCTTAAAGTTATGGAAGCTTACGCTAAAGAATTGAAAATTGAAACTTTTAGAGCACCTTTTGGCTGGAACAAAAGAATAACAAATGCTGTCAAGGGTCATCCTTTGGCAGAACAATCAAAATCTTTTGTTGCCGGTGAAAAAAAGGAAGAAAAAGAAATTGGAGAAAAAAAAGATAAGTTTCATCGATTCATGATAATTGACTCTGAGGGCAATGAATATGAAGTCAATCGCGAAAATTGGAAAAATTGTAAAGTTTTTCTGAAAAAAGAAAGGAGATACAAATACTTGAAAATTTTTGTGAGAAATGAACTTGAGGGGAATCCTCCAAAGAGTAAAAAACCCAGACATATAGAGCTCATGAGAAAGCTCGAGCTCGTTGATTATTGTCCTGAAAGTGATGTTGGAAATATGAAATGGTATCCAAATGGTGTTCTTATCAAAGACTTGATAATGGATTATGCTCTATATAAGATTGCCATGCCTTGGGGTGCTATGAAGATGCAAAATCCACTTTTATACAGGACTGATGTGGAAGAGATAAGGAAACTGCAAGGTGAATTTCATGAAAGGGATTATAAAGTTGAGGAAAAGGTTCCACTAGTACTAAGATTTGCAAGTGATCCTGGAGCTTTCCCGTTTGTTCAAAAACTCCTTTTCACTTACAAAAACATGCCAGTAAAAGTTTATGAAGAGGCAATATGTTTCAGAAAAGAGAAAAAAGGCGAGCTATCTGGGCTTATGAGAGTTAGAAACTTTTGGATGACGGATCAACATGCTTTTTGTGTTGATGAAGAACAGGCAAAAAAAGTTTATGAAGAGTTATGTCTACTTTTTGCAAAACTAATGAACGAAACCATAGCGAAAGATCACTGGGTTCTTGGGTTCGAGATTGTTGAAAGCTTTTATGAAAAATACAAGAATTTTTTCAAAGATATAATCAAAAAAATCGAAGTCCCTGCCTTTTTCAAGTTGATGAAAGAAATGTCCCACTATTATGCCTTCAAGAACGAATATCAAGCCATATTTCCAGACGGAAACAATCTTCAAATTTCAACAGTACAGTGGGATATTAAGAATGGTGAAAGGTTTAATATTTGTTTCATAGACAAGGATAGTAAGAAAGTTCCTGTTCCGTTTATAATTCACGCCTCTTCTTTCGGAAGCATAGAAAGAGCTATAGCTGCTATTCTTGAAACTGGAAATTGGATGGAAAAAGAAAATAAAGCACCGATGTTTCCACTCTGGCTTTCTCCTGAGCAAGTCAGACTAATTCCAGTCAGCACAGAAAAGCATCTTGAAAGATGCGCAGAAATTGCCCATCTTTTGGAAAAAGAAAAAATCAGAGTCGGAATTGATGATAGAGATTTGACAGTAGCTAAGAAAGTTTTTGAGGCCAAGAGGAGCTGGATACCTTACATAATAGTGATTGGCGACAAGGAACTTGAGTCTGAAAGACTTCAAGTTGTGATCAGGGAAAAATCCTCAATTAAGAAAGAGTTTAGGGAAGAGATGAACTTGAAAGAATTCATAAAAGAAGTGAAGGATAAGATTGAAAAAATGCCTTTCAGGCCTTTGTATATACCGAAAGAGCTTTCTAAAAGAGTTGTTTTTGTTCCTTGGGGATCTAAAGCCATTTAACTTATCGGTTTTGAATGTTGCCAAACTAACTTGAATAGTGGGGAAAGTACATTTCCTGCCGCATGCTCACTCTTACTCCAAAGTGCCAAGTCTTGAGTCGAATGAACTTTTGTGTCTGTCAAAGACAAAACAAACTGTTTATCATCTACTACAAAAAATCTTCCTGCCAAGTCTACATCCTTTTCGTCCAAAATTCTTATCTCAGCTATACTGCTCAAGGTTTTTATTATGTCGCCTATTTTTTCTTTTCCGCTAGTTGCTATTTTTATACTTACTCCTGCCTCCTTAGCTTTCTTCAAATTTTCAAAATGGTTTGTGGTGAGCTCGATCAAGCCTTCTGGAGTAGTGACAATTGCTATCTGCTTACTTGCCTCCCTAAACATAGAAGCAAGTTGTTGCTGAAGCGTATATTTACCCTTTAGTGCTCCTGTCATCTCTTCTGGAGATATCATTTTTATTCCATGTGTAAAAATTTCGTTCAGCTCTTTCATCACAGGAGTTGACTTTAACTCTTCTATACTTTCTATTCTGTCTTTTAGTTCTTCTTCGATCTTTGCCTTTGCTTTTTCCAAAGCTTCTAAAGGAGGAATCGCAATATATTTCAAGGGCTTTCCTGATTGTACAACAACAAATCCCTTTTCTGCTAAGCTTTGCAGGACATCATAGCTCCTTGACCTGGGAACATTTGCTATTGTTGATAGTTCTCCTGCAGTACTCGTTCCTCTTGATAAAAGAGCTATCCAAAGCTTTCTTTCATACAAATTCAAACCTATACTACGCAAGGCCTCCATAGTTTTGTTAGATGCCAACATCAAAATACCTCTGTTTTAACTATTAAGTGATTGAATATTTAAGGTTTTATTTATTACTGTAGATTAAAAAACAACTTAAACTTTTTGTTCACTAATAGAATGTAGGTAAATTTCTTAACTTGTATAGAAATTAGCCGGCTTTTCCCTGGCTCTCGAAAAGAGATTTAACCCTTTCTATTGTATCAGCTTCTTCAGGAGATTTATCTATAGTTCTATCTCTCAAAAATCTCGGAAATCTCAAGGCAAAACCTGATTCATAGTTAGGTGATTTCTGAATTTCTTGATATCCCACTTCGATCACAACCTTTGGTCTAACTTTAACACTTTTCCCCCTTTCCTCTATTATCAGTGGTTTTAGTATTTCAGTCATTTGTTGGTATTCTTCCTCAGTCAATCCTGTGGACATCATCCCACATCTCAAGAATTTTCCCGTATCAGGATCTCTACAAGCAAGCTCAAAACTTGTGAGCCAATTGGCTCTCGCGCCCTCACCCCATGTCGCACCCACTACAACCAAATCTAAAGTCTCCATCATAGGTTTTATCTTATACATCGTCCCTACATGCCTGCCAAACACATAAGGCGAATTCAAAACTTTCAGCATCAAACCTTCTTGCTTCGCATCTAAAGCCTCTTTATAAAATTTTTCAACTTCCTTCACATCACTTGTTATTATTTGTTTGGCAAGTTGAAGTTTACCAGGAATTTCTTTAACTATTTTCTCTAGAGTTTTCCTTCTTTCAAAGAAGCTTTTGTTAAAAAGTGCTTTCTCCTCTAAATACACAACATCGAACAAATTCAACTGAACAGGAATTTCTTTAACTATTTTCTCTATACCATACTTCCTATGAATTCTTTGTGAGAGTGTTTGAAAGGGTAAAGGCAATCCAGTCTTAGGATTTATAGCTAAAACCTCGCCTTCAACTATACATTCTTTAGCTCTAAGACCCTTTCTGCAAATATCCACAATATCTGGAAACTGTTTTGTCACATCTTCCAGCCTTCTTGTGTAGACCCAAATTTTTTCTCCCTTCTTCTGAATTTCTGCATGCATCCCATCGTATTTGTACTCTGCTGCAATTTTTCCAAACTCTTTTATCACCTCTTCTATATTTTCTGCCTTTTCGCCGAGCATAACCTGAATTGGTCTTCCTATCTTTACCTTTACTTTCTTCAAGCCACCTATTCCTTCTTTTCTTGCAATTCTTGCCACTTCTCCAAAATCTGAAACTATATTCCAAGCATAATCAACTGCTTGAGCTGCTTCTAATTTTTCTTCTTTGCTCATACTTTCCTTAATTAAAAAGGCTTGAACTATTGCATCTCTCATCAAACCTTCGGCGACACCAATTCTCAGTTCGCCTAAAATTGTTCTAACAATGTATCTCGCCTCTTTTGGATCTGCCGAAACGATAAGCTCTGCTATCAAGTTCAACTTCTTCTCTTGAGAACCTTCACCTGTTATTGTCGCGAGCTTACACAAGTTCTCAAAAACAAAACCTAATGTAAGTTTTTTCTTCAAAAGTACTGCTTGTTTCCTCGATTTAACACACTCTTCAGTAACTAAACCGAGATCGCCAAGCTTTGCAAATTTTTTCTCAATTTCTTCTGATTTAAATCCAGTTGCTTTCGAAATTGCACGAATCATCATCTGTGTTGCTATTCCCAACTCTAATTGTGTGTATTTTGGATAAACTATACCTTGTAAGAGCAAGACTATTTTTGGCAACTCTTCCTCATCAGCTTTCTTGAACAGCTCGACAAGTATTTCGGTTTTCTTCAATTTTGCTGAAACGTTTTCCAGTTTTTCATAATAATTTGCCAGAAGCGAATACTCCATGTGAGCCACATTTAATACTTGTCTGTGTTATTTTATATTTTATGATTAAAAGAAGACGGGCTCTTGGTGTTTGTGAAAGTTGTTTCAAGAATTTGTATGAAGTTATGAAAATAAATAAAATCCTCATAATTTCTGATATCAGTAGTAAAAAATAGGAAATGTGTTGATGTTCTATTTATGGGTCTACCAAAAAACTTTAATTGTTAGAATTGAAATCTCTATTAGAGAGAATGAACATTTTTGATGCAATAGTCAATAAAAAAGTTGTAATCAAATTCAAAAAAGAACCCGTGGACGATAAACTTATTGGTGTAATACTACACATGGCCAACCAAGCTAATTCTGCTGGCAACATGCAAGAATGGAACTTTATTGTTGTAAGGGATGAGGAAAAAAAGAACAAACTATACAAAGCATCCCTAGAACACAGATTAATAAAAGAAGCCCCTGTACTTATAGTTGTTTGCGCAGATTTAGAAAAAGCAAGTCTGAGATTTCAGAAAAAAGGTGAAGCCCTTTACTCTATACAAGACACTGCGGCAGCAACTATGCTTATGTTAGTAACTGCAAATGCCCTGAACCTAGCAGCAGAATGGATAAGATCTTTTGATGAAGAAATGGTAAAAGATATCTTAAATCTCCCGAACAATTTAAGGCCAGTGGCAATAGTTGCTGTTGGTTATGCTGAAGAGGAAGAAGAGAAAAAGGAGAGAATTCCTTTCGATAATCTAACTTATTACAATGTCTACGGCAAAAAATATGATATTTCTTGCCTATTCGAGATAAAGCCAATTGGGAACTTGTTAGAAGATATTTTGAAGAAATTTAGAAATAGAAGCTAATTAATTTAAAAATTCATTTAATATATATAGTGATGAAATGAAGTTCAAAGCCCTATTATTTTTGCCTCTTATATTTCTTCTAGCCATAAAAGGTTGTTTAGCTGCAGGAGAAGTGAGTTTATCTATAAAACCGATGTTTCTTACAGCTTACACCGGTGAACTATCAGCAGCTGAAATAACAATAAAAAACAATCAAGCTTTTAGAGACACTTTTTCACTCTCGATTTTTCCTCCTTATCATTACGGCATTATACCCACCTTAGAAAAATACACCTTGACTCTTGAACCTGGTGAAAATAAAAGTTTAAAGGTTTACTTTGAAATTCCTGAATGTGTTGAAGAAATTTCATCGTCTTTCGCAATAACTGCGATATCTAGAAAAAATGAGGAAGTGCGCGACTCCAAGAATCTTATACTTGGGACGATTAGAAAATATGGTGTTTGTATCTATGAATTGAAATTGGACAAAACAAGGGTCGATCCTGGCGAGAATTTAAAAATTGAGGTTCTTTTGAAGAATCCGTCTGAAAGTCTTTCTCAACCGTTCAGCTTACAAACAAAAGTGATGTTTAACGGCGAGATTTTCAAAATGTTTGACGATTATATAGAAACTATTGAAGGAAAAACCACAAAAACGATAGACCACACTGTAGAAATTGGTAAATATCAAGCTCCTGGGATGTATACTGTTGAAGTTCTGTTAAAAGATAAATTCGGAACAATTTTAAACAAGAAAAAAACTCAGTTCAATGTAGCAACTGTGAATATGAGTGAGAATCTACCAATAATTAAATCCACAAAATATGGTTTTTTAGTCCAAACTGTAGAAATGACCGTAAAAAATGAAGGGAATGTTCCAACAACAAGTCTATATGTCTATGAAAATATTCCACTCTTCATGAAAGTTTTCTTCTTCCCAAAGAAAGAGCCTGTTCTTGAAGAAACTAAAGAAAATAGAGTTGTTTACACTTGGTTTGTGCCTCCACTGAATCCGGGACAAACCTATACCATAACATATGAGATAAGCACGTGGAATGCCGTCTTAATAACAATTGTCTTGATTGTAATAATAGTCTATTCTTTTGTGAACATTTTCAACATAAGTATAGAAAAAAAGCACAGGGCTTTGGGCCCAATAACAAGAGAGAGAGAAATAACAATAATGCTTGAAGTAAAGAACAGGACTAGAAATGAAATAAAAGATGTTTTGATTAGAGATTTTGTGCCTGGAATAGCAAAGGTTGTGGAGAAGTTTGACACCTTAAGACCTACTTTAAGAAAAGTTGCAAATGGTACTGAAATTGTTTGGAGAATTCCTTCTCTTGCTGCAGGGGATGAAAGAGTGTTGACTTATAGAATAAAGCCGATCATTGATATAGTTGGTACACTTAAACTTCCAAAAGCCTACTTAAAGTTCATGGACAAGAAAAAAGAAGTAAAGAAAATAATCTCAAAATCTGTATACATAAAAGCAGGATAAAATTTTTAATCTAAATTTTAATTATATGATAATTCATAAGAATTAAATAAAATAGGGGGAATATTTTAATTAAGATTGAAGCCCCGGATAGCTCAAACAGGATAGAATAACTGGAGTAATGGTAGAGCAACCGGCTGTAGCTGAGTACTTTGGTACTTGGTATCAGCAGTTGCTCACTAGAAACCGGTGGGTTGCTGGTTCAAATCCGGCTCCGGGGACTTATTTTTTAACAAAATTTATTTAGTTATGAGCTATTGTTTTAAATTAAGAAATAATTAATAGAATATTTGAGATTTGAAAAGCCTCGGTCGTCTAGTGGTTTAGGATGCAAGCCTGTCACGCTTGAGACACGGGTTCGAATCCCGTCCGAGGCGTTTCTGAATAAAAATAGAATATAGATATTAAGTGAAAAAACAAGATCAATTAAAGTGAAAATAATTGTCGCCGCCTAAAGAAATAGCCGGCAAAAACTGAAAATATACACTAAATTGTTACTACCGATAGATTTAAAAAGATAAATATAGTAAATTATAAAAATATATTGTTGGCGACCAAAGCGGGAGGGAAACATCCGTTCCCATCCGAACACGGTAATTAAGCCTCCCAGTGATCTGGGATGTACTCTGCGAAAGCAGGGGAATTCCAGGACGTTGCCAACATTTATCGTACCGGTGTCGATTTGAAAAGAAAAGCTTATATAAACCAACCTTCTTTATTGTGCTATTGGATAGGGGTGAGGAATTGAAAAAAATAGAAGTAGATAAACACCATCTTGTACCAAAACACATAATTTTAAGTGAAGAAGAAAAGGCAGAAGTATTGAAAAAATATAAGGCTAGTTTAAAACAATTCCCAAGGATATTAATAACAGACCCTGCCATAGCTGACAAAAATCCCAAAGTTGGGGATATTGTTAAAATAATAAGGAAGAGTCCAACTGCAGGTGAAACTATATATTATAGAGTTGTGGTTGGGGCTTGATATCATGGACACAAAATTCTTAACACTTGTAGATGCCTTTGTAAAAGATAGGGGTCTTGTCAGATTCCAGATAGACTCTTACAATGACTTCATAACAAGAAGAATACCAAAAGTTTTGAAAGAAATTGGTGTCATTAAACCAGAAGTTCCTGAACTTGGTGAATTCAAAATAAAGCTCGGTAGCTTCAAGATCGGTGATCCTTGTGTGAAAGAGGCTGATGGGTCTGTAAGACCAATAACGCCCCAAGAAGCAAGAGTAAGGAACCTAACTTATGCTGCTCCAATGTATGTTGAGATGACACCTGTTCTTAACAATATAGAAAGCAATACTGTTGTGGTAAATTTTGGAGACATGCCTGTGATGCTCAAATCAAAAATATGCCCTCTTTCAACTATGAGCAGAGAAGAGCTCATAAAAATAGGGGAAGATCCTGACGATCCGGGTGGATATTTTATTATCAACGGTACAGAAAGAATTCTTGTTTTGGTTGAAGAAATAGCACAAAATAGAATTATCGTAGAAAAGATCGATTCTGGAAGTGTGACTGAAATAGCAAGAATACATTCTGAAAAAGATGGTTATATACAAAGACACTTGCTTGAGAGAAAAACAAGCGGTATAATCACAATAAGTTTTGCAAATGTTGAAAAGCTTCCTGTTGTCATACTGATAAAAGCTCTGGGGCTAGACTCTGACAAAGAAATTGTAAATGTTATTTCATCTGACGAAGAAGTTCAGAAGGAATTTTATACAAATCTTTACGAAACAGAAATAACCTCAAAACAAGAAGCCTTAGATGAATTGGGAAAACATATAAGAATAGCACAAAAAGAGGGTAGAGTTGAGAGAGCGACAAAACTGATAGATAAATATTTCCTTCCACACCTGGGGCAAACTCAGGAAGCAAGAATTGACAAGGCCTTGTTCCTTTGCAAGGCGATTGGAAAACTGATAAAACTTCATCTTGGAAAAATTGAGGAAGACGATCTTGATCACTATTCAAACAAGAGAATAAAACTTTCGGGTGATCTTTTAGAGATTTTGTTAAGATCGATACTTCTTGGAAAATGGGGATTGATAACAAGGATAGTCTACAACTATCAAAAGCTTGCAAAAAGAGGCAGGATTCCACCGTTACAAGCAATAGTCGAATCAAATGTGTTAACAAACCAGATTGTTTCTGCTCTTGCAATAGGAACTTGGATTGGTGGAAGAACGGGAGTTAGTCAGAGATTGGAAAGAGGTAGCTTCGTTAAAACCATTTCCCACATGAGGAATGTACTTTCCCCACTCACTTCAACACAAGAACATTTTGGAGCAAGAGAGCTACATCCAACACATTTTGGTAAATTGTGTACAAGCGAAACACCAGAAGGAGCAACCATAGGTCTAAGAAAATATCTTGCAATAATGGCAGAAATCACAAGTGGCCTAAATGAAAATGAAAAGAAGAATTTCTACTCTTCGATTCAAAGAATGGTGGTTTAATGGCTGATGTATTTATTGATGGTAAGTTTGTCGGGACGACAAAAGAGCCTGAAAAATTTGTAAACGAAATAAGAGATAGAAGAAGAAAGGGTTTAATTCCTTATCAGGTTAATGTCGCTTATCATAAACATTTAGATGAAGTCAAAATCTTGACGGACAGTGGAAGGGTGAGAAGACCTCTTATAATTGTTGAAAATGGCAAGCCTAAACTAACAGAAGAGCACATACAAAAACTCAAAATAGGTGCCATGAAATGGGAAGATTTAATAACGGAAGGTGTAATTGAATATCTCGATGCTGAGGAAGAGGAAAATTGTTATATTGCATTAAAGGAAGGGGATTTAACTCCTGAGCATACTCACCTTGAGATTAATCCGGCCACAATTCTTGGTTTTTTGGCGTCCTTCATCCCCTATGCTGAATTTAACAGAGGAGATAGAGTAAACTATGGGGCAAAAATGGTTGGTCAATCAATAGGCCTTTTCGCCACAAACTATTTAAACAGAGTTGACACCAAGTCCAATGTATTGATTTATCCTCAAGTTCCTCTTGTCCAAACCCATGCACACAAAATTGCAGGATATGAAAAACACCCAAATGGAACAAATGTAATAGTCGCTATTGCATGCTTCCAGGGCTTTAACATGGATGATGCAATAATAATCAACTCAAGCTCAATTCAAAGGGGGCTTTTTTGGTCTTATATGTTCAGAACATATGAGGCTGAACAGAAAAGATACATGGGAGGGCAAGAAGATGTAATAGGGATCCCTGAGCCAGGGGTTAGAGGCTATGCTGGTGAAGATGCTTACAAACATTTGCCGGAAGATGGTATAGTTAATCAAGAAACTAAGATAGAGTCTGATGAAATTTTGGTTGGAAGGATTTCTCCTCTGAGGTTCTTAGGAACTATGGACCAGTTTATAACAGGGATAGAAAACATAAGGGAAACTTCTGTAAGAATAAGACATGGTGATAGTGGCATTGTCGACAAAGTTTTTATAACAGAAACGATAGATGGAACAAAACTTGTTAAAGTTAGGATGAGGAGCTTGAAAATTCCTGAGATAGGAGACAAGTTTTCAAGTAGACATGGGCAAAAAGGTGTTATAGGAATTGTTCTTCCGCAAGAGGATATGCCTTTCACCGAAAGCGGGATTGTCCCTGATATAATATTCAACCCGCATGGAATTCCATCAAGAATGACAGTTGGTCAATTGCTCGAACAAATTGCAGCAAAAGTAGCAGCCATCTCTGGTAAAACTATTTACTCCCCGATTTTTAACCCAACATCAGAAGAAGAAATAAGAAAAATGTTAAAGTCTTATGGTTTTAGAGACGATGGTAAAGAAGTTATGATTGATGGGAGAACTGGAAAAAAGTTTGAGGCCGAAATTTTTATTGGACCGTGTTTCTATCAAAAGCTAGATCACCTTGTCTCGAACAAGATCCACGCAAGATCTAGAGGACCTGTAACCCTGTTAACAAGGCAACCAACAGAGGGAAGAAGTAAGGAAGGTGGTTTAAGATTAGGTGAAATGGAAAAAGATGTTTTGATAGCACATGGCGCAGCTCTTGTTTTGAAAGAGAGATTCGATTCTGATAAAACTGTTGTTCCTATCTGCTCTGAATGTGGTTTAGTCGCTATATATGATAAGGTAAAGAACAGGAAGTATTGTCCTATATGTGGTGAAAGCAAGATCTTTGATGTAGAGATGAGTTATGCTTTCAAGCTAATGTTAGATGAGCTAAAGAGCATGTTAATTTATCCGAAAATTGTTTTAGGGAGTGAAGAAATGGCGGTCAAGAAAATGGAGTTTAGTCTAATCAATCCAGAATTGATAAAAAAAATGGCAGTAGCAAAAATTACAAAAACAGAGCTGTATGACCAAGAAGGATATCCGATCGAATGTGGACTTATGGATCCCAGGCTAGGAGTCGTTGATCCTGGTGTAAGATGCAGGACTTGTGGTGGTAGTGTTGGAGAATGCCAGGGACATTTTGGCTTACTTGAATTAACAAGACCAATAATTCATGTTCATTATGTAAAGTTTATACTCACGCTTTTGAAGATGTTTTGTAGAAAATGTGGTAGAATATTAATTGAGGAAAAAGATTTAAAAAGAATCAAAAGTGAAAAAATTCCTTTCAAGGAACTTGCCAAGATTGTAAAGAAAAAATGTCCATACTGTAGTTCAACACAAGGAAAAATTAAGCTCATTAAACCCTATACTTTTATTGAAGACAATGAAATAATCAATCCAATAAAAATTAGGGAAAGATTAGAAAAAATATCAACAGAAGACTTGAGCATTATTGGGTTTAAAAACACGAGACCCGAGTGGCTCGTCCTTACAGTATTGCCAATACCGCCTGTAACTGTAAGACCATCGATAACTCTAGAAACTGGAGAAAGGTCGGAAGATGATTTAACACACAAGCTTGTCGATATTGTGAGGATAAATGAAAGGTTAAAAGAAAACATAGATCTTGGTGCACCAGATTTCATCATCGAAGATCTCTGGGAACTTCTTCAATATCATATTAGCACTTATTTTGATAATGAGCTTTCTGGCGTGCCTCCAGCAAGACATAGATCGGGTAGGATTTTGAAAACTCTATCTCAAAGATTGAAGACAAAAGAAGGAAGATTTAGAGGAAATCTCGCTGGAAAAAGAGTGAACTTCTCGGCTAGAACTGTTATAAGCCCTGATCCTTTGATCGATTTGGACGAAGTTGGTGTGCCAGAAATCGTAGCTAAAGAATTAACAGTCCCTATTAAAGTGAATGAAAAGAATCTGGAAGAAATGAAAAAACTTGTTATGAATGGTAGTGAAGTCTGGCCCGGTGCAAATTACATAATAAGACCAGACGGAAGAAGGAAAAAAATCACAGAGTCGAATAAAGAGGAAATTTGTAAAGAACTTGCACCAGGCTACATAGTTGAAAGACATGTGATAGATGGTGATATTTCACTCTTCAACAGACAGCCTAGTCTTCACAGGATGAGTATGATGGCACATAGGGTTAAAGTGATGCCATTCAAGACATTCAGGCTTAACACGGCTGTCTGCCCACCATACAATGCTGACTTTGATGGAGATGAAATGAACTTACACTTACCGCAAACAGAAGAGGCCCAAGTAGAAGCTTTGTGTTTAATGGATGTTCACAAACATATAAGAAGTCCTAGATTCTCTGGTCCTATTATTGGTGCCACAAAAGATTGTATTTCCGGCCTTTATCTATTGACTAAAGACGATAAAAAATTTGAGAGGAGAGATTTTGTAGACCTAATAAGAAAGGTTGACCCGGAGATAGAAATACCTGACAAACAAACTATGACAGGAAAAGAAATATTTAATTTATTCTTGCCTAAAGATTTTTCAATCCAACATAAGGCAAAGTCAGGTGATATGGTGATAATTAAAGACGGTAAACTTATTTCTGGGGTAATCGATAAAGCAGCCTTGGGTGACGAAGATGGAAAAATAATTGATAAGATGGAGAGAGAATACGGGGCAGAGTTCACTAGCAACTTTTTGTTCAAGATGATAAAACTTTCTCTTGAATATATAACAAGATACGGATTTTCTGTTAGTATTTCAGAGCTAGACTTGCCAAAAGAGGCAAGGGATGAAATAGAAATTGTACTTAAAAATGTTAAGAAAGATGTAGATGATATGATCAAGGATTTTGAAAAAGGAGAACTTAAAGTTTTGATAGGTAGGACTCCAAAAGAAAGTCTGGAAACATTGATAAAGAAAAGGTTGAGTAAAGCCTTAAATGAAGTGGAAGAAGTACTAATGAAATGTGTGAAAGAAACTTCCATAATTAACATGGCAAGAAGTGGAGCAAGAGGTAGTATCGTGAATTTTGTCCAAACAACCGCTCTCATAGGTCAAGAGACTATAATGGGCGAGAGAGTGGAAAAAGGCTATCATGAAAGAACATTCCCACACTTCAAAATTGGAGATATGAGCTTACAAGCAAGAGGGTTTGTTGACAGAGGGTTTAAAAGTGGTCTCACACCATTCCAGTTTTTCTTTGACGCAATGAACAGTAGAGAATCTTTGATGGATAAATCTCTTAAGACTAGACACTCTGGTTACATGGAAAGAAGACTCGTTGGAGCACTTCAAGATCTTAAAGTTGAGTACGATGGGACTGTAAGAGATAGTTCCAACAGAATAATACAGTTTTTAGCTGGGGAAGATGGTCTGGACCCATCTAAAATTGAAAGGGGTGGGATAAATGTCAGAAAAATTGCAGAACAATTTATCTGAAGTTGAACTTCCAAAAATTTTAATAGATGAAGTGGAAAAAACAGCGAAAGAATTAAAATTAAGTCAAGAGAAGAAAGAGAAGCTTTTGGAGACTGTTAAAAAAAATTTCCTTAAATTGATGTTTGAACCTGGAGAGGCTGTTGGAATCATTGCTGCTCAAAGCATTTCAGAACCTGCAACTCAAATGACAATGCGTACTTATCACTTTGCTGGTTCTGCGGGAATTAAGGTCACCTACGGTTTGCCTAGACTTGTAGAAATTTTTGATGCTAAAAAAGAATTGGAAACTCCTGTGATGGAGATTTATCTTAAAAGAGAATTCAACAACATGGAAAGTGCAAGAGATTTAGCCGAAAGTATAGTTGAGAAAAGAATTTCAAACATAGTGAAGGGTGTTTCTATAAACCTGAATGAAAATAGTATTGAAATAGATGTGGAAGATTTGAGGAAATTGGGTAAAATAGCAAAACTGATTAAAGAAAGTTTCCCAGAAGTTCGAGTAAAGGAAAGGACAAAAACTATTGTTGTGTCTCCAAAAAAAGAATCTGACATCAAAGAACTTCAGGCATTGAGAGAAAAAATACTTAACCTTCATTTTGAGGGTATAAAAGATATTAAAAATGCGATTGTTAGAAGAGAGGGGGAAGACTGGTTGATAAACACACTCGGTTCAAATCTTGAAGAAGTTTTAAAAATGGAAGAAGTCGATGGTACAAGAACCATCACAAATGACATTCACGAAACTTTCAAGGTTTTGGGAATAGAAGCTGCCAGAAATGTTATAATTAAGGAGTCTATTAAAACTTTACAAGAACAAGGTCTAAATGTCGACATAAGACACATCACTCTTGTTGGCGATATCATGACATCTACAGGAAGAATTCAATCTATAGGTAGATATGGTGTTGCTGGATCCCAAACATCCATCCTTGCAAGAGCCGCCTTTGAAGAAACAGTCAAACATTTGGTAAGAGCATCTATAAGGAATGAAGTAGACGAATTCAAGGGAATTTTTGAGAATGTAATGATAGGCCAAGTAATTCCATCTGGAACAGGAATGATTGAACTAATTGCAAAATTTGAGGAGGAAAAGTGAAAATGAGTTTGGAAGAAGAAATTCTTGATGCGAATAAAGCTGGGAATGTAATCTTGGGGTACAAACAAAGTAAGAAATTCATAAAACTTAATAAAGCAAAACTTGTCGTTATTGCTAACAACCTACCAGAAAAAATGAAAAAAGAGATTGAATATAATACAAAAATTGCTGGTATTAAAATGGAAATATTTAGCAAGGGTAGCAAAGAGCTTGGCGTGCTTTGCGGCAAGCCATATCCAGTGGGCGTGTTAGTGATAAAGTGATTAAATGACAATCAAATTCGACACAGAAACAATAAGGATCATGACACTATTTGAAAATTTGACTGGGGTTACAGTTAGAGATTGTTTAATTGACGAAAACATGGTCTACCTTGTTGTAGATGAAGAAAAAATTGGTATGGCAATCGGTAAAAATGGAAATAGTGTGAAAAATGCTGAAAAAGTTATAAACAAAACAATTAAACTATTCGCCTTTTCTGATAATCTTGATAAGTTTGTCAAAAATCTTATACAAAAAGCAAATAGTGTGAAGATAAACAACGAAAATGGTAAAATTGTTATTGAGGTTGGTGTGGAAAAAAATGACAGACCAATGGTAATTGGGAGAGAGGGAAAAAATTTAAAAATACTTAAAGAATTACTTAGAAGAAGTCATAATGTGAGTGATTTGATAATAAGGTGAAAAAATGCCTGGTGAGTTTTCAGCGAGAAGACTTAAGAGAATAAGGAAAAAGTTTAGATGGAAAGATATCCACTATAAGAGAAGGATGCTGCAATTGTGGAAAAAAGATCCACTTGAAGGAGCCCCACAAGCAAAAGGAATTGTTATTGAAAAACGTGGTGTTGAGCAGAGAAAACCAGCTTCAGGTCTTATAAAAGCAGTGAGAGTACAATTGATAAAAAACAATGTCCAAGTTACAGCTCATGTGCCTGGTGAAGGTGCTATAGATATAATTAATGAGCACGATGAAGTCTTAATAGAAAGTATAGGTGGTGCTCAAGGTGGTCCAAAAGGATCGATGTGGGGAATTAAATATAAAGTAGTTGCAGTTAACGGTGTGGCATTAAGTGAAATTTTGTCTGGAAAGAAGCAAAAACCAACAAGGTAATTTTTATGAGTATAAAATTATTTGGAAAATGGTCTTTTGAAGGGATAGAGGTTAAAGATCCTGGTTTAAAAAAATATATAAACCTTCAGCCTGTTGTCATCCCAAAAACTGATGGTAAATATACACAACAACAGTTTCACAAATCAAAAATGAACATAGTTGAAAGGTTCATGAATAAGTTGAGAGTTCCCGGCCATAGAGGGAAAAAACATGTTATAACTTCTCACAGGGCTGTAGACAAAACCTTAACCCATTATAAAATTGTAAAAGAGGCTTTTGAAAAAATAGAAAAACTAACTGGAAAAAATCCCATAGCTATTTTGGTAGGGGCAATAGAAAATGCTGCTTTGAGGGAAGAAATTACTGCCTATCAACTCGGTGGAATTATTGTTAGAAGGGCTGTGATAACAAGCCCGCAAAGAAGAGTTGACCTGGCATTGAGAAATATAGTTCAAGCTGCTTATAAAAAAAGTTTCGGTAAAAAAATTTCTATGGTAGAAGCTTTGGTAGATGAAATTGTAGGCGCTTATAACAATGATGCGAGCAAGTCAGAAGCTATAAAGGAAAGGGAGAGAGTTGAAAGAGAGGCTGAAGGTGCGAGATAAAATTGAAAAAGAATAAATACATCTAATTCAAAAATTTTAGAAATAAAAATTCAATAGGTGTGAACTTGGCTAAAAAAGAAATGATTGAAAGAATTAAGGAAACCATGAAAAATCCTGAAAGGATTAGAAATGTTGCTACATCTTCTCATGTCCACCATGGTAAAACAACACTTACAGACAATTTAATGGCTGGTGCTGGTATGTTGGCAGAAGAGATGGCTGGAAAAGTTATGTACACTTGGTTTGATGAACAAGAAAGAAAAAGACAACTAACAATCTATGGAGCAAATGTTTCAATGGTTCATGAATATGAGGAAAAAGATTATTTAATAAATTTAGTTGATACCCCTGGTCACGTTGATTTTGGCGGTGATGTCACTAGAGCGATGAGAGCAGTAGACGGAACAATAGTTCTTGTAGATGCGGTAGAAAGTATCATGCCACAGACAGAAACAGTTTTTCGTCAAGCTTTGAAAGAATATGTTAAACCTGTCTTATTCATAAATAAAACCGACCGTCTAATAAAAGAATTAAAATTGCCTCCCGAAGAAATGCAAAAGAAGTTTGAAGAGATAATTCGTGATGTAAACATTTTAATTCAAAAATACGCCCCACCTGAGTTCAAAGATAAATGGCTTGTTAGTGTTGCTGATGGTAGCGTAGCTTTCGGCTCTGCCTATAAGAGATGGGCGATTTCTATTCCATATATGAAAAAAACCGGTATAACTTTCAAAGAAATAATAGACTTAACTCTTCAAGGTAAGGAGGATGAGCTGGCAAAAAGGGCTCCTCTACATCAAGTTGTCTTGGATATGATAATCAAACACCTACCAAACCCCCTCGAAGCTCAGAGGTACAGGCTCATTAAAATTTGGAAAGGCAACTTAAACTCAGAAATTGGAAATCAGATGCTGACCTGTGACGCAAATGGGAAACTAGCTGCTATTGTCACAAAGGTCGTACCAGATCCTCATGTTGGATTTGTTGCAACTGTTAGGATATTCTCTGGTAAAGTCTTCAAAGGTAAAGATGTCTACTTGATTGGTCAACATAAACAAGAAAAAATACAACAAGTTGCAATTTATAAAGGTATTTTAAGGATACCTGTGGAAGAAGTTACGGCAGGTAACATCGCCGCAGTAGTTGGTATACCGGACGCTTTTACTGGTGAAACCATATGTGAACCGGATGTTATCATAGAACCTTTTGAAGAAATAAAACATTTGTTTGAACCGGTTGTAACTAAAGCCATAGAACCAAAAAATACAATGGATCTACCAAAGCTTGTCGATGCATTGAAAAGAATAGGAAGAGAAGATGCTGTTCTTCAAGTAAAAATCAACCAAGAGACTGGTGAATATCTCGTCTCTGGTCTTGGAGAGCTTCATTTAGAGGCGAAAGTTGAAAACAAACTAAAGGAAATGGGAATTGATGTGGAGATGAGCAAGCCGATAGTTGTTTACAGGGAAACTGTTTTTAGCAAATCTAAAGAAATTGAGGGCAAATCTCCAAACAAACACAACCGATTTTTCATAGTTGTTGAGCCACTTGAGGATGGTGTCTACAAGGCTATGCTTGAGGGAGAGGTTCCGAGCGAAGAAGAGTTTAGAGGTAAACATACAGAGATGTTCAAAAAGATTTCAAACTTTGGAATGGATTACGACGAAGCGAAGAACATAATTGTCATTCACAATAAAAATGTTCTTATTGATATGACAAAAGGAATTCAATTTATGAATGAAGTAATAGAAATGGTTAAAGAGGCTTTTAGGAACGTGATGGATGAAGGCCCTCTAGCAAAAGAACCTTGCACGAAAATTAAAGTAAAGCTTGTCGATGCAGAACTACATGAGGATCCTGTTCATCGTGGTCCTGGACAAATAATTCCAGCAGTAAGACATGCTATAATGGATGGTATTCTATGCTCAGAGCCCACTTTACTAGAACCTAAACAAATAATAAGAATAGATGTCCCTTCTGAGCTACTTGGAGAAGTCATAAGAGAAGTCGAAAATAGAAGAGGACAAATACTTGACATGAAAGAAGAGAGGGGAGCAAGCATCGTTATAGCAAAGATGCCTGTAAGTGATATGTTTGGTTTTGACGCAAGCCTCAAATCTGCAACATCTGGTAGAGGCTTCTATAGTCTAATAGAAACAGTGTTTGAAAAGTTGCCATCTGAATTGAGAAATGAAGTAATAAAAAGTATAAGAAAAAGGAAAGGGTTGCCAGAAGATATACCCACCGCTGAAGCGTAATATATTTAAATATGAAATCTAATTAAAGATATACAAAAGGTGGTTTGTTGCCAGCAAAACCTCATATGAATATAATAACAGCAGGGCATGTAGACCATGGTAAGTCAACAATAGTTGGTCGACTACTTTTTGAAGCAGGAGCTGTTAGAGAGGATGAGTTAAGAAAGTTGCAGAGTCTTGCTCAAGAATACAAGATTGAAGGTGCAGAGTATGCTTATATAACCGACAAGGAAAAAGAAGAAAGAGTTCGTGGCATGACTATCGATGTAATGCATAAACCATTCGAAACTAATAAATACTATTTTACCATAATTGACTGTCCTGGACACAGAGACTTCGTTAAAAATATGATAACAGGTGCTTCGCAAGCAGATGGTGCAATACTTGTGGTCTCTGCAAGACCGGGTGAAGGTGTTCAGGAACAGACAAAAGAGCATGTTTTCCTTATAAAAGTTTTGGGCATTAACCAGATTATAGTTGCGATAAGTAAAATGGATTTGGCAAACTGGGACAAAGCTGTTTATGAAAAACTGAAAAATGACACTATAGCGCTGCTAAAGCCTTTAGGATTTCAGGTAGATAAAATACCATTCGTGCCCATATCAGCACAGATCGGTGAAAACTTGTTCAAGAGATCTGAAAAGATGCCGTGGTATACTGGTCCAACGCTGATAGAGGCTCTAGACATGTTCCAGTTACCGCCTAGACCTGTAGAAAAGCCATTGAGATTGCCTATTCAAGATGTTTATAGTATCACGGGTGTAGGTACAGTTCCTGTAGGCAAGGTAGAATGTGGTGTACTCAAAGTGAATGATAAAATTATTTTTGAACCTTCTGGCGTTGTTGGAGAAGTTAAGTCGATAGAAATACATCATCAAAGCATACCCGAAGCAAAGCCTGGTGATAACATTGGTTTTAACGTTCGTGGTGTATCTAAGGAACAAATAAAAAGAGGGGATGTGGCAGGTCATCCTGACAATCCACCCACAGTTGCCAAAGAGTTCACCGCACAGATAATTGTTTTACAGCATCCGACTGTGATTACGGCCGGATATACGCCTGTGTTTCACTGCCACACAGCAACAGTTGCTTGTACGATTGAAGAAATAATCGCAAAAATTGACCCAAGAACAGGACAAGTAATACAAGATCACCCCGATTTTATCAAAACAGGTGATGCTGCTAGAATAAGAGTAAAGCCCTTGAAGCCTTTTGTAATAGAAAAGCAGTCAGACTTTCCCGAACTAGCAAGATTTGCTATGAGAGATATGGGTATTACAGTAGCAGCAGGTATTTGCTTGGATGTAGTTAAAGCGAAATAGTGTAAACCTTGAATACAACTTCTTCCTTCTTTTTTATTTTGAGCGCAATATTATCTGGATTCTGTAGCGAATCCATACAATTCAGAATAAAGGCTTTAGGGGAAAAATTACGATTGTAGCTCTTTTCATTAGATAAAAATATTAAGGATGAATATGTCAATAAAATTAATAGGATAAAATAGTTCTAAAGGAAAACAAATAATTTTATTTTAGAAAAACTTGTTCTACATTAGTTTTTTATATTTCAATCCTAATTCTATCTTTAAGAAAACATAAAGAATTTAAATTAAGCAAATTAAAGAAGTTAAAGTGATATAATGCAAGTGGCCAGGATAAAACTCTCAGGAAAAGATCCTAAAGAACTGGATAGTATTTGCTCTGAAATAAAGGAAATAGCAAAAAAATTTGGGGTTTTGACTAAAGGTCCAGTTCCACTTCCAACAAAAATAATGAGAGTTATTACGCTCAAAACTCCATGTGGGGATGGTACTGGCCATGGCAATGCTACCTATGATAAGTGGGAGCTTAGGGTTCATAAACGTGTAGTAGATGTACAGGCTGATGAAAGAGCCTTAAGACAAATAATGAGGATTAATGTTCCTCAAGGTGTTCATATAGAAATAAAATTACAAGATTAATTTTTTCTAGCTTAAAGTATTTTTAAAATATTATTAAAAAATTTTTCAAATTATTTAAGAATAATCAAATTTAAATGATGCTTTATGAAAATTGTTCCAATAAGTTTTGATTCATTTGGAGTTCGTAGCATGTGTACTCAAGTAATCACAAAAGATATAAAAATTTTAATTGATCCGTCAGTATCATTAGCTCCTTTAAGATTTAAACTTGAGCCCCACATAATAGAATTGCGAAGAATGCAAGAAAGTTGGAAAGAAATTCTTAAGATTTCTAAAGAATCTGATATCATTATTATAACCCACTTTCATTTTGATCATTTTTCTTGGGATGAGCCTATCCAGTTTGAGAAAAAAATTGTCCTTATCAAACATCCTACAGAAAAAATAAATCTCAGTCAAAAACAAAGGGCCTCCTTTTTTCTTGAAAAAATTGGAGATTTGCCCGAAAGTCTAGAGTACATAGATGGGAAAGAATTTAGGTTTGGTGGGACAGAAATCGTCTTTTCTCAACCAGTTTTTCATGGCACTGATCAAAAATTAGGTTGGGTCGTTGAAACTTTGATAAAAGAAGGTAATGAAAAATTCATTTTCACAAGTGATGTTGAGGGGCCTGCAATAAAAGATCAGGTTGAATTTATTCTAGAGAATAGACCAAATTTTTTGATTGTTGACGGGCCTGTGACTTACATGCTTGGTTACAGATATAAATATGAAAATTTTAAATCCTCTATAAGAAATTTAATAAAAATTTTAGAAGATGTGTCGCCAAAAACTTTAATTTTAGATCATCATTTGTTAAGAGATTTAAAATATAAGGAAAAAACAGCTTCGGTATTTAAAGCTGGTGAAGAAATGAGAACTCAAGTTCTAACAGCTGCTGAATTTTTAGGTAAACCGGTAGATATGTTAGAAGCAAGAAGAAAAGAACTTTACCAAAAATACCCCGAAATTAAAGAGAAGAAATTTTTTATGGAGAATAAAATATGAATAAAATTGAAGAATTGTTGAAGCTGTATGAAGAAAAGAAAGGAGAAATTAGAAATAGGATTTCAGAATTCAAACAAATGATGAATGAGGACAATGAAAGGATCTTTGCCGAACTAGCTTTCTGTATTTGTACGCCCCAGTCAAAAGCAAAAGACACTTGGGAATATATAAGTAAATTGGCGGGGAATGGTTTATTATATAGGGGTACTGCAGAGCAAATACTACCATTCCTAAAAGTGAGGTTTAGTAAAAACAAAACAAACTATATTGTTGAGGCTAGAAAAAAGTTTACTGTGGATGGAAAAATTCAAATTAAAGAATTTCTTCAAACTTTCATAGATCCTTTAGAACTCAGAGAATGGTTTGTTAACAATATAAAAGGCCTGGGAATGAAAGAAGCTTCCCATTTCTTGAGAAACGTTGGTCTTAGTGAAAATCAGCTATCAATACTTGATATTCATATTTTAAGAAGTTTAAAGGAATTTGGAATAATTGAAAAAATTCCAAAAAGTTTGACAAAAAAAGAATATTTGAAAATTGAAAATGAGATGAAAAAATTTTCAAAACAAATAAATATACCCCTTGATGAATTAGATCTATTATTATGGTGTCGAAAAACTGGCTTTATTTTTAAATGAAAATTAAAAAATATTCTCATTATACTTTTTCAAACTAAATTCTTTTAAAAAGAAAAAATAATTATTAGTGATTTTATTGAAAAAAAAATTACTCCTTTTAGATGCAGATTACACAGTAATAGAAAATAAAACTACTGTCAGACTTTACTGTAAAGATTCTAAAGGCAAGAGCTTCTTGGTTTTGGATCAAACCTTTTATCCTTACTTTTATGTAATGCCAAAGAAAGACAAGATCGGCGAGGTTAAGAAAAAAATTGAAACTATTGACACAAAACATCTTGAAACTAAAATACTCAAAATTATAGTAACAGAAAAAAAATTACAGCTTGGTGATATAAAAATTCTGAAAGTGGTGATTGATAACCCAAGAAAAATTCAGGAAATAAGAAAAATTGTGAAAGATTGGGAAGATGTAGAAGAAACTTATGAGTATGATATCCCACTCTACAAGCGCTACTTGATAGACAGGCAAATTGAGCCTATGAACTGGATTGAGGTAGATGGAGAAGAGATGGAGAATAAAGAAAATTATAAAGTGAGCTGTATAATAAAAGCTAATTCTGTTAAGCCAATTAAACGAGAAAAAGATGTTAAGCTAAATGTCCTGGCCTTTGATATAGAATTCATAGAAGAAAATGGAAAATCAAAAATTATTATGCTAAGCCTCGTTTCAAATAAAGGAAAGAAAATAGTCTTAACATCTGAACACTGGGAAAATCAGCCAGATTATGTAGAATCAATCAAAAGTGAAAAAGAAATAATAGAAAGGTTTTTAGAAATTGTAGAAGAAGAAGATCCAGACTTCATATGCACTTATAATGGTGATAATTTTGATTTTCCAAAGCTTAAAGAAAGAGCTGATGAACTGAAGATCCCCATTAAACTTGGGAGAGATAACTCAACAATAAATTTAGTTAGAAGAGGTAGAGTAAGCTCAACAAAAATTAAGGGAAGGGTGCATATGGACCTATTCAACTTCGTTGACCATATTTTATCAGCAAATCTGAAAAGCGAAGTTTTAACTTTGAATGAGGTGGCACAAGAATTGCTTGGAATTGGTAAAAAGGAATTGAAATATAAGGAAATGGTGGAAATTTGGAGTAAAAAGAAGGAAATGGAAAGATTGGCTGAATATAGCTTACATGATTCTGTCTTAACTTTTAAACTCTCTGAACTAATCTTGCCTCAAATATTTACCTTAAGCAGATTAACTGGTCTTTTGGCATTTGATGTGTGTAGGAACACTTATTCCCAGCTTGTAGAAGCCTTTTATATGAGAAAGGCCTTTATTGATAACGTAATAATACCGAATAGACCAAAAACAGAAGAAATAGAAAAGAGGAAGATGGATCGAGCTTACAAAGGAGCAATAGTAATCGAACCAAAAAAGGGAATTCATTCAGACATTTTAGTTTTTGATTTCAGAAGTTTGTACCCAACAATAATAGTTACTCATAACATAAGTCCAGAAACTCTAAATTGTGAGCATATTGAATGTAAAGAAAAAAACAAAGTTCCTGAAACCAAGTGGCATTTTTGTATAAAAAATAAAGGTTTCATACCAAAACATTTAGAGGAATTAATTGAAAAGAGAAAAAAAATTAAAGAACAAATAAAAAAGATTGAGAAAAATTCTAAAGAACTCAAAAAATTGAATAATATGCAACATGGTCTTAAGATACTTAGTAATGCAGTCTATGGTTATTTCGGGTTTTTTGGGAGCAGATGGTATAGAAGAGAGTGTGGAGCCGCGGTTGCGGCTTTTGGAAGATATTATATAACTCAAGTAATAGAAATGGCAAAAAGAGAAGGTTTTGAAGTAATTTATGCTGATACTGATTCTTGTTTCGCTACAATTGGTTAAAAATAATTAAAAATAAAGAATTATCTATTTTTCACAAAGTTTATCTATAATTTGAATCTTGGAGTTCTAAGATGAAAATTGATCATATAATTTAACATATTTAATTCTCAAAAAGTGTGGTATTGAATATCTTCTAGATCTGTTCAGTAGTGATGGTTATGTGGTTATAAGGTAAAATTGTGAATTCACTAAATATTAAGATTCTATATTATAATAAGAGCGAGGTGTAATTAATGAATGAAAAAATTGAATATTTGAAGAAAAGGGCCTTGGAATTCGCGGAAAAAGTTAACAAACAACTACCAGGGATTATAGAACTAGAATTCAGAGGTTTGTATGAAGTTGGGATTTTTGTGGCTAGAGAAAAAGGTGAAGTAGGTGCAAAGAAAAGATACGCTTTAATTGATTATGAAGGGAATCTAGAAGTTCGTGGGTTCGAAAGTGCTTTCTAGCACCGAAAAACTGTTCGTAGAGATTGGTGTGCACTGGCAAAAGAAATTCAAAGAAAAGTTTTAGTAACAATTCTTAGAGAAAAAAATCCTGCTAAAGCGGTTCAGTTAGTTCGCGATACAATTAAAAAAATTAAAGAGGGAAAAGTGCCTTTAGAAGATTTGACAATTTTTGAACAAATTACCCGCCCATTAAACCAATATGAACAAATTGGACCGCATGTAAGAGCAGCAGAAAAGGCAAAAGCTAGGGGAAGACCAATAGGTGAGGGGAGTGTCATAGGTTTCGTGATAGTAAAAGGCTCTGGCTCTATTTCAGATAGAGCTGAACCAGTTGAAGATGTCAAACTTGGTGAATATGATCAAGAATATTATATTAATCATCAGATTCTCCCTGCAAGTATGCGTGTCTTGAAAGCTCTTGGAATAACAAAAGAAGAAGTTTTAAATAAAAAGAAACAGAAAAAAATATTAAGTTTTTTTAAAGATGATTAAAATGGGTTTAATAAGAAACATAACAAAAACCGCAACACTCTTTTTATTCTCACTTTTTCTATCTCTATCGATTTTGACATTTTTCATATACAATCTTACTAACTATGATAACGCAAAAAATCTTTTTACAATTCTTTTCAAAGAGGCTGTGAAGAATAGAACGTTAGAAATTGAGGAAATATATAACGCTACAGCAACATATTGTAATCTAAAACCAGATGAATCTATACAACTACCAAACAACATAAGCTTGAAATGCTCTGAAATAATAAATACAAACCCTAACTATATGCTTAATCTAATAGCCGAAAAATCTTTTAACCAAACATATTATAAGAATTACGAATGTGAAATTACTGAATGTTTAAAAGAAATAAAAACTGGTGAAGATATTTTTGTTTTCTTCAGTTTTAAGGGACATAATTTTTTCAGCAGCATCATAAAACCCCTCTACATATTAACAATAATATTTGGTATTTTACTTTTCGTCTCAATAGAAACCTGGACAGGCAGGCTCAAAATTTTTGGCTTCGAGTTCCTCTTCATAGGAATATTTTATTTCTTACTACCATATTTCAAAAAATTGATGTCAGAAAAGATTTTAAAAGAAATGCCAATAAGCGAAAATATACTAGATTTGATTTTTAATCAACTCAATCAAATTTTCATGATTTTCCTTATTTCTGGCATAATATTGATTATAATTTGGGGTTTTACCAAACTTTTTGTAAAATTCAAAAAACCCAAACATAAATCTAAATGACCTTTTTACCCGTTTTCAAGTCAATTATATGGATACAATTTACTGGACAAACTTCTGCAGAATCTTTTATACAATCCAGTTTCTCAACTTCTAGCTCGAAATTTATACCAACTTTTTTAGCACCCTTTAAATTTGATTTTCCTTCTTTAAACCCCCAAAATTTTTCACATGCGGCAACACATGCGCCACAACCGATACAAGCGTCCTTTTCATGCAAAATTTTATAAGCCATTTCACCACCCCAATTTCTTTTTAGCTTTTTTTGATATTCTATCAGGAGACCATGGTTCAAAAACCATACTAACATCAACCTTTTTCACGCCCTTTATCTTAGAAATTTTATTCTTAACATCTTCTATGATATAAGATTGCATTGGACATCCCGGCGATGTTAGACCCATTTTAATCTTAACATTACCATCTTTAACTTCCACACCATAAATTAAACCCAAATCAACTATATTGATAGGTATCTCTGGGTCAAAACATTTTTTTAATGTGGATAAAATTTGGTTTTTTGTCACCATATAATCATCTATTATTTAATCTTCTAATATAAATCCTTCAGGTTTTTTACCGCATTTGGGACATTTATCATCTTTTAAGTTTGATTTTACTTCAAATCCGAATCTTTCGATGAGTAAAGTTCCACAATTCAAACAATATGTATTCGCCCACTCATGTGCTGGCACATTTCCAACATAAACATATTTCAAGCCAATTTCTCTAGCTTCTTTAGCAAAATCTTCAAGCGTTGAAATTGGCGTGGGCTCCAAATTCATCTTATAGCTAGGGAAAAATCTTATTATGTGAATTGGTGTTTCAGGACCTAAATTTTTTAAAATCCAATTAATAAGATACCTAAATCTATCTTTTCTGTTCCCAATCTTAGGAATTATTAGATTTGTAATTTCTATATGAATCTTTAGTTCTTTCATAAGCTTCAAAGTCTCAAAAACTGGTTTTATTGATGGCAGGGAAGCATATTTTTGTAAAAAAGCTTCATCACCCGAAGCCTTAAAGTCAACTGTAGCCGCATCCAAAAATTTTGAAATTTTTCTTAAAGGTTCCTCAGTTATATAACCATTTGTGACAAAAGTATTCTTTATCCCTTTCTTATGAGCAACTTTAGCAACTTCATAAGCAAACTCGAAGAAAACGGTCGGCTCGGTATAAGTGTGGCTGATTATTTTTACATTTTCTCTTTCAGCCATTTCAACTATCTGTTTTGGTTCAAAATTATTTCCTAAATTTTCTGGTGATTCGATATGGGTGATATCAAAATTACAGCAAAAGTCACATGCCCAATTACATCCAGCACATGCATAAGATAAAGTTAAAGACCCAGGATAAAAATGATAAAGTGGCTTCTTTTCTATTGGATCTAAATTGATAGCCACAACCTTCCCATAATTTAAAACAAAAAGTTCGTTTCCTATGTTTTTTCTCGTCATACAAAATCCTCTATTTCCTTCTATAATAAAACACTTTCTAGCACAAAGATCGCATCTAACTCCAAAAAAACTGCCTGCTTTTTCTCTGTGCCAAAAAAGTGCTTTCTTAAACTTTTCTTTCATTTTAATTCACTAAACAAATGTCCCGCCTTCATATAACAATTTAGAAGCAATTTTCAATCCTTCTTCTGAAAGCTTATAATTTTTATCGGATGAGATCAAATATCTTTCTTTAACTAATTTTTTAACAAACCTTCTAACAGTTTTCCTCTGTCTCATCGGAAATTTAAGGACTATATCATCTTCCTTAAACTGTTTTTTGGTATTGCCTTTAGCCAAAATTAATGCAGAGAGCAATATCGTTTTTTCTAACTCTGTAAGTATTCTAGTCATATTTACAACATATGTTGTAAACAGTATTAAATCTTTTCTTTTTAACACATAGAAAAGCTTTTATATACTGTTTTAAATTTTTTAAATTGGAGAGTAAAGATGCGAAAACATGGGAAAGCAGAAGACAAAATTTATCAACTAATTTGCAGAAATCCAGGTCTAAATACTTATGAGATATCAAAAATTCTTAAAATGTCTGGTGGGAATGTGAGGAATGCTCTCTCGAACCTTCACAAAAAAGGTTTGATATTATTTAAGATTGAAAAAACCAGCGTGAGAATTAGAAAAAAATGCTTTGCAGTAGAGATTGCCCGCCTATTACCAACTATTTTAAAAAAAGAAATTAAATCTCTTCTCAAGATCGATCAAAGATCTTGAATTCTCCTGAATTTTTAAATCAAAACAATTTATTTTTCTAAAACAAGATAATGGTATGGACGAAACTTTAGAAAAATACGGGGCCTCGAAGAAAATTTCTGATAGTGTTTTAGAATTCTCAAAAAGTTTGATACGAGAGAATGTAAAAATCATCGAAATAGCAGAAAGTATTGAAAATGAAATAAAAAAGCTTGGTGGAGGAATCGCTTTTCCTGTTAATATATCGATAAATGAAAATGCTGCCCATTATACTCCTGACTTAGATGATCCTACTGTCTTAAAAGAAGGAGATTTGGTTAAAGTGGATTTTGGTGTTCATGTTGATGGTTATATTTGGGATAGGGCCTTTTCTGTAGTTATAGGAGGCGAAAATAATATCTTAATAGAAGCCTCTAAAAAAGCCGTGGAAAATGCCTTAAAAGCGATTAGGCCTGGAATAAAAGTTTGTGAAATTTCTGAAATAATAGAAAATACTGTGAATGAATTCGAACTAAATCCAATTTACAACCTTTCAGGCCATGGTTTAGAAAGATTTACCCAACACGCTGAACCAACAATACCAAACAGTAAAAACAACATCCAATATGAAATAAAAGAAAATCAAGTAATAGCAATTGAGGTCTTCACAACCAGTGGTACTGGTTTGGTTAAAGAAGCAGGTCAAACACTAATATATAAATATGAGAAGGATAGACCTATAAGACTTTGGGAGGCTAGAAAAATCATAGAAAAGTCAAAAAATATGTTCATGGGCATGCCTTTTGCTAAAAGATGGTTAAAGGATATAGCGACTGGGGTTAAGCTTGAATTTGCACTGAAACAGTTGATTGAAGTTGGTGCTATAAGGGCTTACCATGTTTTGAAAGAAGAAAGTGGGGCTCCGGTTGCCCAAACTGAAGAAACTATAATAGTTAAGTAATCATTATTATTAATATATTTGAGGTGAGAATATGGTATTCAGCTTTACAAATAGCAAAGGTCAGGTTTATTATCTTCATCTAAGAGAGGGGAAGGGTGGTGCAAAATTATTTTTCTTCTCCAAAGACTCTTCTGGAGCAATTGACCTACCTGAGGGATTTGAAGTGTTTGAAAATCCAAAAACATCCCTTCCAATGATAAGAAGAAAAAAATGAAAGTAAGAGCACATGTTATTGTCAGTGGAATTGTTCAGGGAGTTAAGTTTAGATATTATACTAAACTCAAGGCCAAAGAAAAGTGTGTAACTGGCTGGGTAAGAAATCTCGTCGATGGTAGGGTAGAAGCTGTTTTCGAAGGTGAGAAGACTAATGTAGAGGAGATGATTGATTTTTGTAGAAAGGGGTCTCCAAATGCTTATGTGAGTAATGTTGAAGTAAAATGGGAAGAATTTAGGGGAGAAAGTAGGGATTTTGAAATAAGGTATTGAATATTAATCCATTTAAATAGAAAAAATGAACTAATATATGTAAAGTGCGCCAACTGTTCATAGATATTTTTGGAGAAAAGTAATATGAGAAAAGATCTGGCTAAAAATATAATTAAAATCGTAAATTGCCTTAAAGAGGCAGAAGAAGGCTGGCTTTGGTATAGAGAAATTAGTAGAAGGACCGAATTGCATCATAAAACAATCTCTCGCCTTATTGAAAATCATCTTCAAATGTTTCTAGATATTCAGACCATGGAACCTTTCAATGTTAAGATGGTGAGACTTAAACCTGGAACAGATATAAACGGTATTTTTAGATATTTGGCTGTAAAAGAAAAACTAGACAATATTAAAAAATAGTTTTTAACTACTTTATAGTAAAAACTTATAATTCTTAAAAACTATGATATTTAAATAGTTTGAAAACTATATATTATACTACCGGTGTCGATTTGGGTAAGATTATTAACCAATATTCGTATAAAGTAAATGTGCCTTGTGAGAATTGCCACTCTTTGATAAGGTTGGGTATAGATGAACAGATAGGCTTCTGTCCTGTTTGTCATACTCCATGGAATGGAAATGGGAAATCTAAAAAGAAATAATTTTTCTTAGATTTGATTGATTGAGTGATTGATTGAATCAGAAGATTGAATAAATCTTACCCAACCTTTACCCATTTTTTCGATTCTTTGGATCTTGACGCCTCTTCTTATACATTGAGTTAAAAATCCTCTAAGAGCAGACTCTGTTATCCCAAGTTTATTTGCAAGATCTGTATAGCTAATTTCACCAACCTCTTTCACTATATCCTCTAATTGCTTCATTTTTGGTGTAAGTGGTAACTGTGATTCTATAAGATTAATTTTGGTCATCATCTCTGTTTTTATTGGCTCGGGTGCTTTATTTGCAATACCATAAAGAGAAAAAATAGCATTTTCTATTGTCTCAAAATGTTTCATGGTTAATTCATCATGAGTCTTTAAAGTATCTTTTATAGATTCTAGAAGATTGTTTATTTTATTAATATCACTAAAATTGGCGATAAACCATTCTTTAGAAGCCATTTGAGATTCTATACGAACTAATGAGGATTCTATTTCTTTAAGTGATCTTCCTGCATATCCGGCTGCTAAACCAAGTTGTAAAGACTCTTTCTGTAATTCAATAGATGAATCTTCTTCTGAGTGATTGATTGAGTGATTGATTGAGTGATTGATTGAGTGATTGATTGAATCTGGCTGAATAAGTGTTTTCCTTTTAAATATTTTTAGTAAACGATTTAAAATTTCCATATATTTATATTATTTTTCATATATTTAACTCTTACTTTCTTATAATTCTCACCTTTTGAAAAATCATTATTTTTCACTTTAACTCTCACTTTTTAAAATTTTAAATGAATTTTATAAAATATATCGTTTTTAAAATATATTTTACTATAAATAAATAAGATCTAGCCTCAAAGGCCAAGTCTCACTTTCATTTAAAGAATTTTTATTTTTTCATTCATATGTTTTTCTATTAAAATTTTTTATAATATATTTTATATAATATATTATTTAAATCACATATATATATTCTAATATATTTTAAATTAAATATTTTAAAAAATATGTTTTTGTTACCATAATCTCACTTTTTTATAATTACTCAATATTTATAATTTTTTGGCGCACTTCTATAGAAAGCTATTTTCATCTTCTTTTTATAATAAAACAAAAATTTAGGCATTTCTTAATAAAAATATGTCATAAATTATTAAAATAATACTTTTATCAAAATGATTTTTCGTATTTTAATTTTTTTGATATGTTGTAAAACTGAAATATGTCAACAATCGAGTTATCAAATTAAAAGATTAGGAAAAAAATTTATTAAAAAATTCAATTTTCAAACTCCTATAGTTTATAGAAAAATAGAAATATCTAAAATTTGCTCAGTCTTATCAAATAACCGGCGCAGTTAACACTTAAAAATAGGCTTTTTTGCGTATAAGAATCGTTATATGAACCTTTTACAAACATATTTTAAAGTTATTTTTTCAATTTCCGAAGTCATTCAAAAACACCAACTTTAAATAATAGTTGTCTTTTGAAATTTGATTCGTGGAGATCGCAAAACCCGGAAAGGTTTTTCGGCGAATTGACAGGGATGTTGATAGGACTGTACCTAACATACTTGCTGGTGAAGTGGTTGTGAAAAAAACTCAAGGAGTTCCGGGGCAAGCAAACCAGGCAAAGTTGAGACATCGCTCTTTTTTTGAATGATAAAAATAATAGAAAAATGAATTGTTTGATTTGAGAAGATAAATATTTTGAATTTACACAAATTAACATTAAATATGGACGCTCTGAAAAAACTGGAAAATGAAATTAAACTCAGAGGATTTTCTGAAAGAACTTTAAAGATGTATTTGTTTTACAATCAAAAGTTTTTAGAATTTGTAAAAAAAAGTCCTGAAGAAGTAAATGAAGATGATATAAAAACCTTTATTGCTAAGAAAATGGAAGAAGGTGCTTCGGCCAAATCCATAGTTTTGATAAAAGCTGCATTAAAATTTTTTTATGACGAGGTACTCAAAAAAAATATTGTTAACTTTAAATCTCCGAAAGTTCCAAAGAAGCTCCCGGCGGTTTTAACAAAAGAAGAAGTGAAGAAAATAATTGATTCTATTGAAAATGAAAAACACAAACTTATTGTAATGATGCTTTATTCTTCTGGCCTGAGGTTGAGTGAATTGGTAAACTTAAAAGTAGGGGATTTGGAATTGAATGAAAGAATTGGTTGGGTGAGGACAGGAAAAGGCGAAAAAGATAGGATGTTTATAATCTCTGAAAAAGTGGTTGAAAAAATTAAAGACTTTGTAAAGGGAAGAAATCCTGAAGAATATGTTTTTATAGGTAGAAAAGAAAAGATTTCTCCAAGAGCAATACAAAAAATTGTTACAAATGCTATTAAAAGAATTGGTATAAATAAAAAAGTTAGTCCACATACTTTTAGACACTCTTTTGCTACCCACTTGCTTGAATCTGGAGAAAATATAAGAAAAATACAAGAGTTATTGGGGCACTCTTCTCTCAACACAACCCAAGTTTATACACACATTTCAAGAGAAGAGTTGAAAAAGGTTAAGAGTCCTTTAGATGAACTGTGATGTCATTTTTTATCTACTAACTTTATTTTAGATAGCTTGCTTAAAGTCACATCAAAAGCTTTTGCGATGTCTGTTCCTGTTTCTGTAAGTTTAACTATCTTAATCCTTCCTTTTTTCTCAAAATCTACAAGACCAAAATTTTTAAACTGATCTAATAGCTTAACTGTGTGGGAATAAGTGAGATCAACTTCTTTTGATAAAACTGTAGCATATTTTGGTTCGTCCCTCAAACTGGTTAACAATTTAACTGGTTTTTGTCTTAAAAATAACATGAGAAGCGATTTTTCTTTCATAATATGTTTCACACTCTGAAAAAAATATATTTTTTTCTAATATTTATGCTTTAAAGTAGTTTTTAAAAAACATATTTTTTAAAATTTTTTGAAAATAAAAGTTAATTAAGCCACAAAACTAATAATTTGATGGTTATGATACTGATTAGACAACCTGTCGCAGCTGGAACTTTTTACAGTTATGATGCTGAAGCGCTAAAGAAACAGATCTATGATTCTTTTTCCCATAGACTAGGCCCAAAAGGTGGTTTTAAAAGACAAAATTTTATTGCTTCAATTGTACCACATGCCGGTTATATTTATTCAGGACCAATAGCTGCCTGGGTATATTCAAGAATAGAAAGAGCAAATTATGTGATTTTTGGACCAAATCATAGTGGAATGGGTGCTCAATTTGCTCTGATGAGAAATGGATTATGGAAAACTCCTTTAGGTGAGGTTGCTATTCAAGACGAATTTGCTGAAAAAATTTTAAAAGAATGTGAGATTGTTGAACATGATATTATAGCTCATCAACACGAACACTCGATAGAAGTTCAGCTTCCATTTTTGCAATATAGATATGGTAGTGACTTCAAGTTTATTCCAATCGCAATTTTGAATGAGTTTGCTGATGAAGTACTTTTAGAAAATTGTAAAATATTGGGTAAGGCTATCGCGAATGTGATAAAAAAGGAGAAAGAGAAATGGATAATTCTCGCAAGTTCTGATTTTTCTCACTATGTTCCACAAAAAGTAGCAAAAAATGTAGATTTGAGTTTAATTAAAGAAATTAAAAAATTAGATGAAAAAAAATTTTTTGAGAAAATCTTGGAAAAAAATGCAAATATTTGTGGATTTGGTGGGATAGCTTCTGCTATAGTTGCGGCAAAAGAGCTTGGGGCAAAAAAGGTAGAGCTGCTCAAATATGCTACTTCCGGTGATGTTACAAAAGAGTTTGATTCTGTCGTTGGATATGCATCTGTTATAATTTATTAAATTCTAATTGAAATTGAGTAAATATGGAAGAAATAGTGTTTAAGTGTGCTTTGATAAATGCTGTTGAACATGATGGTAGAGCAGATGTTCAAGCAGTCATTAAAAAAGTTATAGCAGAAAGACCTGAACTCAAGAATAACATAAAAGATGTGATAGAAAATGTTAAAAAAATTGTGAATGAGGTCAATTCTCTATCTCTAGGAGAACAGATGAAAAAGTTAGAAGAATTGGATATAAAAATTGAGAAGAAAAAAGCTGAAAAATTTGATCTACCAGAACTTCCAGATGCAGAATTTGGTAAGGTTGTAACTGCCTTTCCACCAGAACCGAGTAAATATCCTCACATTGGACATGCAAAGGCGGCATTTCTCAATTTTCTCTATGCAAAGAAATATGGTGGGAAATTTATATTGAGGTTTGAGGACACAAACCCCAAGATGGTTAGAGAAGAATATTACAAATCAATGATCGAAGGTATGAAATGGCTTGGAATTGAATGGGATGTGTTAGATTATTCTTCTAACCACATTAAAAGTTTCTATGAAGCAATTGAAAAACTAATCTTTGAAAACAAAGCTTACATTTGCTTGTGTAAAGTTGATATTATAAGAAAGAATAGGGCTCGTGGAAAAGAATGTGAACATAGAATGCAAGATGTGGAAGAAAATCTTAAATTGTGGGAAAAGATGAAAAAAGAGTTTGAAGAAGAAGAAGCTGTTGTGAGATTAAAAATTGATATGAAGCACACAAATGCCACGATGAGAGATCCTTCTGTAATGAGAATTGTCGAGACAGAGCATCCAAGAACCAGAAAAAAATATCGTGTTTGGCCAACTTATGATTTTGGAACTGCCATGATGGACGGTTGGGAAGGCGTGACGCATAGGCTGAGGAGTAAAGAATTCGAAATAAGAAAAGATTTGCAGACATACATTCAAAATCTGTTTGGCTTTAAACCTACAAAAACAATTGAGTTTGGTAGGCTTAATTTAAAGGGTGTGCCAACTTCTGGAAGAATAATTCGTGATATGATAAAAAAAGGAAAATTACTTGGTTGGGACGACCCAAGGCTCACAACACTCATAGCCCTTAAAAAAAGAGGGTTTGTTCCAGACGCCATAAAAAATTTTATTTTATTGACTGGCGTATCTAAAGCTGAAGGTGTGGTTACATGGGATATTTTAGAAGCTGAAAACAGAAAGGTTGTTGATCCACTAGCAAATAGGTATATGGTTGTTTTAAATCCTATAAAATTGAGTATAGAAAATGCGCCTAAAATAAAAGAAGTGAAAATAAATTTACATCCAGATTTCCATGAAAGAGGATATAAAAAAATTCCAATAAATTTGAAAAAAATCTGGATTGAAAAAGAAGATTACAAAAAATTTAAAAATAAAGAAGTTGGATTGATGTATTTTGCAACTATAAGGATTGGTAAGAAGACTACATTTGTATCTAAAGAGGTTTGTCTTGATACACCAAAAATTCATTGGTGCTCTGAACCAAATTTAAAAATAAAGATGATAATGCCAAATGGTAAAATTATTAAAGCTATAAGTGAACCCGAAATAAAAAATGTTAAGGTAGATCAAATGATCCAGATGCCTAGAGTTGGCTTCGCTAGGGTAGAAAAAGAATATAAAGATATAATTTTATATTACACACACAAATAAAGTTATAAGGTGAGATTATGGGAAAAGCTTATGTGAAATTTGATTTGCAAAAGGATTTGAAGACAAAAATATTGCAAACTTTAGAAATAGCAAAAAACAGCGGGAAAGTAAAAAAAGGCATGAATGAAACAACAAAGGCTGTTGAAAGAGGAATAGCAAAACTTGTTGTGATTGCAGAAGATGTAGAACCAGAAGAAATAGTAATGCATTTACCCGTGCTTTGCGAAGAAAAGAAAATACCATATAGCTATGTGTCTAGTAAGCAAGAACTTGGAAGAGCCGTTGGAATAGATGTTGCTTGTGCTGCTGCTTGTATAATAGAACCAGGAGATGCTAAAGAAGCATTGAAAGAAATCATAGAAAAAATAGAAGATCTTAAGAAGTGATTTAATGCTTGAAAAGTCTTTTCCTGCTGAAGTTTTGCAACTATTGGGAAGAAGCGGTACTCGAGGTGTTATGCAGGTTAGGTGTAAGGTTTTAGAAGGTCCTGACAAAGGGAAAATATTGACAAGAAATGTTCTTGGTCCCGTGAGAGTTGGCGATATCTTAATGCTTAGAGAAACAGAGATGGAGACAGCGGCAAAATTGGTTGAAAGGTGATTTAATTGAAATGTTCTTTTTGTGGTAGGAATGTTATCGAAAGTAGGGGGAAAATGTTTGTAAAAACGACTGGTGAAATATTTTATTTTTGTAATTCAAAGTGTGAAAAAAATTTCATGATGGGAAGAGAAGCAAAAAAGATAAAATGGGTTAGAAAAAGGAAATAATGGGCCGGTAGATCAATGGTAGATCGCTTCCTTAATTATGGAAAAGGCATGAGTTCAACTGCTATGAAGAGGCTCCGGGTTCAAATCCCGGCCGGTCCATTTAAAAATTTAAGAATATGAATTAATTGTTATAGTGATATCATGGGAGTTACAAAAGTAAGAGCAGAAGAGAAGGTTGAAAGCCCAAAAAAAGAGAAAGTTGAAAAGAAGCCGGTAGAAAAAAAGGTTAGAGTAGTTGTAAGAGTGATGAATACAGATCTTAATGGAGAAAAGCCCCTTAAAAGCGCCCTCTTGGGAATAAAAGGTATAAGCCATAATATGAGTAGGGCCGTTTGTTTGGTAGGTGGTTTTGACCCAAATGTTAAGCTCAGCAGCTTAAAAGAAGAAGAGATAGCAAAAATTGAAGCTATAATTAGAGATCCTAAAAAATATGGTATACCTGCCTGGCTTCTGAATAGAAGAAGAGAACCTGAAACTGGAGCAGATTTACATTTGGTTGGAGCAGACTTAGAAATAGCAAAGAAATTTGATATTCAAAAGCAAATTGACCTTAAAACTTATAAAGGCGTTAGACACATGCTTGGCCTACCTGTTAGAGGCCAGAGAACAAGAAGCTCTTTCAGGAAAGGAAGGGTTGTTGGAGTTGTTAAAAAAGCTGTAAAAATAGCTCAAGAGAAAGCTAAGAGTGAAAAGAAGTGATCTTATGAAAAAATCCAGAAAAAAATATGAAAAACCAAAAAAACCTTGGGATAAGACAAGAATTGAAAAGGAAAAAGAAATATTGAAAAAGTTTGGTTTGAGAAAAAAGAGAGAATTGTGGAGAGCTGAAGCTATGTTAAGAAAATATAGAAGAATGGCAAGAGATTTGGTTGCAAAAAAAGATAGTGAAAAAGAAAAAGTATTGATTGAAAAATTGAAAAAAATTGGTGTTTTGAAGGAAGGTAGTGATTTGGATGATGTTCTTGCCTTGACTGTTGAAGATATTCTAGAAAGAAGATTGCAAACAATTGTTTATAAGAAAGGTTTGGCAAATTCACTTAAACATGCAAGACAATTAATTGTTCATGGACATGTGAAAATTGGTGGTAGAAAAATCAATTATCCAAGCTATATGGTAACAAAAGATGAAGAAAATAAAATAGAAACTGGGTGAAAAAATGAAAGAAAAGTGGGGCATCGCACACATCCTTGCAACTCCAAATAACACAATTGTCCATATCACAGATTTGACTGGATCGGAGACGATAGCAAGATATTCTTCTGGAATGATGACTGATAAAGATAGGGAAGGTGGTATGCCTTTCCCAGCAATGTTAGCAGCAAAGAAAGCCGCTGAAGTTGCTTTGGCAAAAGGGATAGTTGGTGTTCATGTAAGAGTAAGGGGACCTGGAGGAGTGAAATCGAGAGCACCTGGTCAGGGAGCACAACCCGCAATAAGAGCTTTGGCAAGGGCGGGTTTAAAGATTGGGATGATAGAAGATGTTACACCTATAATAACTGGATATATGAGGCCAAAGGGAGGAAGGAGGGGAAGAAGAGTTTAATTTTTAGAAGAAAAAATAATTAAGTGAGAATATGAAAGTAAAAATTATAAAAAAAGAAGGTGCTGAACTAAGCTTCTCAGTTGAAGGTATTTCTCCAGGATTCGCTAATGCTTTGAGAAGGATAATGATTGGTGAAGTGCCGACTATGGCAATAGAGTGGGTTGATTTTAAGAAGAATGATTCTACCCTTCCTGATGAGATTTTGGCAAACAGGCTCGGACAAATTCCATTAACATTTGACAAAAAAGCTTATGATCTACCTCATGAGTGTAAATGTGATGGTAAAGGTTGCAGCAGATGTCAGGTCGAGCTTATTTTAAAGGAAAAGGGGCCAAAAATCGTTTATTCAGGAGATTTGAAGAGTAAAGCCAAGGATGTTAAACCTGTGTTTGATAAAATTCCAATAGTCGAACTTTTTGAGGACGAGGAATTGCAGTTCGAGGCTATAGCACAACTTGGTTTAGGAAAAGAGCATGTGAAATGGCAAGCTGCTGTTGTTGGATATAATTATGATTCTGATAAGTTTGTGTTTAATTTAGAATCTGTTTCTGGTTTAAGTCCTGAAGAAATAGTTTTGTCTGCCGCTGAAATTTTGGAGAAAAAGATGAAAGAATTTCAGAAAAGTTTAAACAAACTGAAAAAAGATTAATTTTTAAGTTAAATTTAAGAATTAGGCAGGGGTAGCCAAGCGGAAAAGGCGGCAGAGAGTGCTTTTGCACTCGGCGGTGCTTAAGATGCACACTAACCCTTAAGCTTTGATTTAAGATGAAAGAAGGAACCTGCTGGGTTAGTCCCTTCGTGGGTTCGAATCCCACCCCCTGCATCCTGTTCTATTGTAATGCACCGCAAAATGGGGCCTATTTTGGTAGCCATACAGTTATATGGTAGGTATATGTTAAGAAAAATATTTAGAAGAAAATTCAAAGGTCTATTTGTTGAGTTAACGCTTTCTGATTACGAGAAATTGGAGAATTTAGTAGCTTCTGGTAAGTATTCTACCAAAGCTGATGCAATCAGGACTTTGATTAGAAAGGAATGTGGTGAGGTTGATGAGTGAGGAATTTTTATCTAAGACTTTGGCACTGTTAAAACAATGGTTAGAGAAAGAGGATGAAAATGGAAATAAGCAATAAAAATGATAATCAAGAAAAATTTTTTATTTTTTATGATAAGGATCTTTATAGTAGCAATGAAAAAATATGTAATAATTACGTAAAAATACATACTTCTGATAATGATAACAATGAAAGTTCTGTACAAAAAATAAAAAATAAAAATAAATTTTCTTTAAGGATAACAACTTCTGTTTCTAAAGAACTATACGAAATGGCTAAAGCCAATAGGATAAAATGGTCAAGAGCTATTGAGGTTGGAATCAAAACAATTCTACAGAATAAGAATGAGCTAAAGGAAATGAGGCAAAATTTTGATGACAGAATAGCTAAAATTGAAAAGAACAATTCTTACACTCAAAATAAGCTATGGAAGTTAATCGCTTTCCTTAAAGAGAAAGGCGTCTTAGGTAAAGGTGAGTATCTATGACATTAAAATTGAAGGATTTGGAAGAGCTTAGAAATGTTTTAATAGAGAAAGGTTATGAAGAAAAAGTACCTGCAACAGTTCTTGAAAAAGAGATTGGTAAAAAATTTGGAATTAGCAGCTATGTTATCACAAACATCAAACAAAATTTATCTAAATGGAATATCATGAAACCTATAGATCCTTTCTGGTGGAAGATTATAAAAGAAGAAAATAGAAATGGAACTCAGAGCACAGTTTAGAGAATAGCATAGGTGTATGCCTGGTATAGAGTAGGTCGATTTTCGTATGGTAAAAACAAAGAGAAGATGTATAAAGTGTAAGAGAAAACTAGATACAAACTTGTGCAAAAGGTGTTTGACTATAAGTCTAGCTGAAATAATTGCAAAAATTAGGACTAGTGAGGAGTATTTCAAACAATATGAGAGGATGAGCAAGGAAGAAAGAAAAGAATTTTACAGAGTAATTATCGGAACGTTAGTTTATACTAGAACTATAGCAATGAAAGCACAAAATACAATTTTGTTTGAATAAAGCTTTGAAAAATTAATTCGCGCCTACTAAACTATTTTACTATCACTCTTACATTAGGGAAGTATCTTTTCAATCCTTCTAGCCATTCTTGATAGTATTGTGGGCTAACCTTCAGTTCAAAAAGAACAACAATTAATCCTTCATAATAATGTAAATATCGCATAGCTTTACTTGCAATTGTTTCTAATTCCGCTCTTCCAGTAGGTCCTTTAATTTCTATTGCTATTTTGTCAACTACAATATCAGGTCTTGAAGATCCTTTTTGTTTTTCAATAACTGCTGATGGAAATGTCCTTTTTAACCAACCATGTAAGTTAAGTTGATAGTTATATTCATGTCTAAGCTCTTCTTTAGCTGGTGTAAATTCTTCAATTTCTTTCACAACTCTATAGAACAAACTCTCTTTTTCTTTTGCTTCTTCATCTTCCTTTTTCCATCTCTCCACTTCTTTAGGTTTACCCCACTTTTCATTTCCATGCCTGTCAACAAATTTTACTAAACCTTTGCTAATTTGTTCTTGCTCAAATGCCCTTTTCTTAGCTTCCCTTATTTTCTTTTGCTTCCACATTCTTGCCAAAATAAATGCCCCAATAAAGATGATAATAAGACCGACTATAGAAATGGAAATCCAATTTTGCTGAACCCAATTGACTAGTGATGGTAAAACAAAAATCCAAAACAATGCTGCTAGAATTATAACTGCGACTAAAGCCTGAGCCCATGGTGGAAGTTGGCTTAGGTCAATACCTTCGTATTCATATCGTTCTCTTCTGTAACTTCTTGGCTTACATTTAAATGGTCTGTTATAAGTGAAGTCAAATCCTTTGGTAAGATTTCTTTCAGCTCTACTTACTATATCCATTAAGCTTCCTCTTTCATATCTTATTCCAGTTAATGGGTCTATTTTCCATCTCCGCTTTCTTGCCATAATTAGTTTAAGAAAAAGTAATGATAAAAATGTTGTTTAAATGAAACTTTAAATATTTATTAACCATACTTCTACTAAACTCTGCATTGTGTTAGTTTAACAAGTTCGCCCCTGCATAGAAACTATTCAAAATTCTTCTCCTAAATCTCTCCAGAGCATAGCAAGGATACTAGTAAAGTATTCTATTAGATGAAGAAATTTTGAACAATTCAATAATTAGATTAAGTTTACAATACTAATTTATTTATATTTGTGACCACAATCTCTACAAAGGTGATTTTTTGGTAGTTGGTGGTGTTTGTCAAAGTTGTAAGAAGTATTCAATAGCTTTATTCAAATGTCATGGTTGTGGATCTTTGGTTTGCCCCAACTGTGTTGTTGAAGACACTCCATTTTGTAAACTATGTTATGGTAAAAAGATGATAAAATGAAATCGGGCGATTTTGTTTACATTGAATATACTGCTAAAATAAGTGATACTGGTGAAATTTTTGACACCACAAAAGAGGAAGTTGCCAAAGAAGCAGGAATTTTTAATGAAAGAATTAAATATGGTCCTTTACCGATAATAGTAGATGCCGGATTCACGATACTTGGTTTAAATGAAGAGATAAAAGAGATGAATGTTGGGGAAAAGAAAAGGGTCTTGATACCACCAGAAAAAGCTTTTGGTGAAAGAAGCGAAGAATTAGTAAAGCTAATACCAGAAGCTAAATTCAAAGAGCAAGATGTTAAAGTTGTGTCAGGATCTTATGTAATGGTTAACAACTTAAGAGGGAAAGTAATAAGTATTGATGGTGGTAGAGTAAAAGTTGATTTTAATCATCCTTTAGCTGGTAAAAGTTTGGAATATGAAGTTGAAATTGTGAAAAAAGTTGAGGATATAGAAGAAAAGGTAAAGGCCATAGTTGATTATTTCACGGGATTGGAGGATTTTAATGTAAAAGTTAAAGAAAAGGAAGTTGAGATTGAAACAAAAACTGAAATTGAAGGCAGAGTTAAATCCGCCATAGCCTCGCAAATAATCAAATGGATTGAAGAGGTAGATACAGTAAAATTTGTGATTGTTTTTAAGAAAAAAAGCGAATAAGAATTTATTTTTAATTTTTGAATAATTTAAAAGAGGGATAAAATGGGAGTAAGACATCTCATCGAAAAACCTTCTGAGAGAGTAAAAGAAATTGACGAAGAAATTAGATCAATTCTGGAGAGTCGAAAGACTCAAATAAAAGTTGTGGGTGCTGGTGGTGCTGGAAACAATACGATAACAAGACTAATGCAAGTTGGTATTGTTGGTGCTGAAACTATAGCAATAAACACAGATGCCCAAGATTTGCTTTACACAGACTCTGACAAAAAAATCTTAATCGGAAAGGAACTTACCTCTGGTTTAGGCGCAGGTGGCGATCCTAAAGTTGGGATGGAAGCTGCAAGAGAAAGTAAGGAAGAAATAAAAAAAGCTTTACAGGGGGCTGACATGGTTTTCTTGACTTGTGGACTTGGTGGAGGTACTGGAACAGGAAGTTTGCCTGTTGTTGCAGAAATAGCAAACAAATTGGGAATACTCTCAATTGCTGTCGTAACTTTACCATTTAGCATGGAAGGCAAGCAAAGAATGGCAAATGCAAGAGAAGGTTTGGAGAATTTGGAAGACCATATTGATACCATGATAGTTATACCAAATGATAAACTTTTGGAAGTTGTTCCGGATGTTTCTTTAGTGACAGCTTTCAAAATCTGTGATGAAGTTTTAGTCAACGCTGTGAAAGGAATTGCTGAGCTCGTTACAAAACCTGGTTTGGTTAACCTTGATTTTGCTGATGTGAGAGGTATAATGAAAAATGGAGGATTGGCAATGATTGGTGTAGGCGAAAGTGATACTGAAAACAGAGCGGTTGAAGCTGTTGAAAGAGCTTTAAACAACCCCTTGATAACAGTTGATATAAATGGTGCAACCGGGGCCTTGATAAATGTCATTGGTGGGCCTGATGTAACTATAAGGGAAGCCCAACAAATAGTTGAATCTGTTTCCACAAAACTTTCACCTGACGCAAAAATAATTTGGGGAGCACAAATAGCTAAAGAGTTAGGCGAAACTTTAAGAGCAATGCTCGTGATAACAGGTGTTAAATCGCCACAAATATTTGGGCCGACGAAAAAATGGAGCAAAGAAGATAGAAAAGATATAGAAAAAATATTAGGAATAGACTTTGTTGATTGATTTTGGTGTCACCTATGAAGTTGAATATAAAAGAAAAATTAAAAGATTACATTCGAGTTATAAAATTAAACAAAACCCCAAGCAGAAGTAAGTTTTTGGAAACCTTTAAAATTTGTATTATTGGTGTAGCTATTCTTGGAGTGATAGGGCTAATTATTTATATAATATCGATAATTCTTGGTTTGTAGTGGTGCATATGATTTATGGCATTAAAACTGTTATCGGAAGAGAAAATATTGTAATGGAGTCTATAGCAGCCAAAGCTAAAGTAGAAAATTTAAACATTCAAAGCCTTTTCCATCCAGAAGAGATAAAAGGATATGTTTTTGTCGAAGGTGATATAAAAGATATTGAAATGGCAGTTCAGATGATCCCGCATATAAGAGGCCTCATAAAAAGACCTATAGATTTGAAAGAAGTCCAAAAATTCCTACAACCAAAAACTGTAGAAGTTGATCTAAATGTTGGAGATATTGTTGAAATCATTGGCGGGCCTTTCAAAGATGAAAAAGGAAAAGTAACTAGATATGACAAATTAAAAAGGGAAGTCACGATAGAACTAATAGAAGCTGTTGTACCAATCCCAATAACAGTAAGTGTTGAGTTTGTAAAGTTATTAGAAAAGGCTGGGAAATAAATGTCAGAAAAAGAAGTTATTAAATTATTAGTAGAAGGCGGCAAGGCCTCGCCTGGACCAACCACTGCTCCAAAATTAAGCTCTTATAAAATAAACATAGGGGAAGTTTTCAAACAAATCAATGAAAAAACAAAAGAATATAGCGGAATACAAGTTCCTGTTAAATTGATTATCGATAAAAAAACTAAGGAATATAGCATTGAAGTGGGTCTTCCACCTGTCTCAAGTCTGATAAAGAAGGAATTGGGCATAGTAAAGGAAGGGAAAAAAGAGTCTACTACTCCAGCAGAGAGTGAAAAAAAAGAAACTGGTCCTATAGGCAATTTGAGTATGGAACAATGTGTTAAAATTGCAAAAATGAAAATCGAAAATATGCAGGTGAAGGATCTTAAAACTGCAGTCAAAGTTGTTCTTGGTACAGTTGTAAGCATGCCTGTGACTGTTGAGGGTAAAAAGGCAAAAGAAGTTTTAAAAGAAGTTGAAGAAGGCAAATATGATAATCTTTTTAAATCTTAAAGATAAAGTAGAAATAACCCGCTTCACTGCTTAGGCAGGAGGGTATTAAATGAGAGAAAAAATTTTGAAAGCTATTGAGGAATTGAGGAAAAATTCTAAAAAAAGAAATTTCCCACAAACTTTTGATCTCATAGTCTCCTTAAAAGAATTTGATATAAAAAAACCCGAAAATAAATTCACCGAAGACGTTATATTGCCAAATGGGAGGGGTGAAGAAGCTAAGATTGTTGTTTTTTCAGATACTTTAAAAGAACTTGATTGTGAAGTTTTAACAAGCAGTGACATAGAAAAATATTCTAAAAATAAAAGACTAGCCAAAAAATTGGTAAGGGATGTTGACTTTTTCTTAGCTGAACCAAAAATGATGGTTTTAGTTGGAAAGGTTTTTGGACAATACATGGGGCCTAAAGGAAAACTACCTAAAATAATCAGTGGTAATGCAAACAAAATAGTTGAAGACTATAAAAAAGTTGTGAGGATAAGGATAAAAGATGCTCCTGTGATTCAATGCGCTGTTGGTAAAGAAAATATGAAAGACGAAGAAATTGCTGAAAATGTGGAGAGTGTTTTGAAAGCCATTCAAGCAAAATTACCTAGGGGTATTCAAAATATAAAAATGGTATTGCTTAAACTAACCATGAGTAAACCTGTTAAAATTGAGGTGTGAAAATGGTTAAAGAAGAGAAGATAAAAAAAGTGGAAGAATTAAAAAAAATGATAGAAGAATATCCTGTTATTGGCATAATTAATCTTTATAAATTTCCTAGTAAAGAATTACAAGAAATAAGGAAAGTTATAAGAGATGTCGGAATTATAAAAGCTACTAAAAAGAGCACTCTTCTTTTTGCAATAAGAGAAACCAAAAAGGAAAACATTAGTGAATTGGAAAAATTTGTCCCAAATCAACCAGCAGTAGTTTTCATGAAGCAAGATGCTTTCAAATCTTATTACAAGCTTACTTCTTCTAAATTCGAGACTTTTGCAAAAGAATTTGATGTTGCCCCAAACGATATAATTGTTCCTGCTGGACCTACAAGCCTTTTAGCAGGTCCTGTTATAAGTGAGTTGACTAAAGCTGGAATTCCGGCCGGAGTAGAAGAAGGCAAGATAGCGATAAAAAAAACTGTCACTCTTGTAAAGAAGGGAAATGTTATATCAAAAGATGTCGCAAATGCTTTGAGAAAACTTGAGATTAAACCAATCTCTATATCTTTAGATGTAATGTGTTTTTATGAAGGTGGTAAGATTTATCCAAAAGAAATTTTGGAGCTTGTTGAAACATTTCCAAATAAGTTAAGTGTTGCACACCAATATGCTATAAATCTTTCCGTAAACGCATCTTATCCAACAAAAGAAACAATCAAACTTTTATTGATTAAAGCCTTTTATAATGCAAAGGCTATAGAAAAAATGGGGGTGTAAGTTAATGGAATATGTATATTCGGCATTGCTGCTTCATCAAGCAAAACGTCCAATCACAGAAGAGAACGTAAAAAAGGTCTTAGAAGCTGCAGGTGTGACTGTAGATGAGGCAAAGGTTAAAGCCTTGGTTGCTAGTTTGGAGGGTGTGAATATAGATGAGGCTATTCAACAAGCTGCAATAGCTGTATCTGCTCCTACAACTACAGAAGAGAAGAAAGAGAAAGAAGAAGATGCGGGGAAAAAGGCTGAAGAAGCAGCAGCTGGTTTAAGTTCGTTGTTTGGTTAAAAAGGGATTTAATGAAAAGTTTGATTGAGATTGCGCAAAAAATAAAAGATGAAAAATTGAGAAAGAAAGTAGTTGAATTTTTAAAAGACCCCGCACTCTCTCACGAAGAATTTAAAAAATACCCGAAAGAAGAAATAGAAAACGTAAGAACTCCCTTCACAGTAGCTGGTCGTGGAACTGTAGAAAGAGCTGACTTGTTGAAACATATTTTATCTGTAACTGAGCTTTGTATTAAAATTGCAGAAAGCTTGGAAAAAAATTATGGTATACCAATAAATACCGATTACTTGATAGCTGGAGCTCTATTACATGATATAATGAAAGTTTTTGAATGGAAGATTGAAAATAAAGAAGTTAGACATACTGGAATTTTACTCGATCATTCTATGCTGGCTGTGGCCGAACTTTATTACAGGGGGTTTCCTGAAGATGTTATTCATATCGTAGCTTCGCATTTTGGTGAAAGTGGGCCAACACCTCCAAGAAATTTTGAAGCTTTAATCTTACATTATGCAGATACTCTTGCATCCATGATTGAGTTTTATCTTTCTACACCAAGAGAACAACCACTGGAGTTGCTTATCCTTGATGAGGAAACCTTAAAAAAACTTAAAGGTGAATGTGCTGAAAAAGTTTGAACATTTGCTTGAGAAAGGAAGAAAGTTTATTGAAAATATTAAAGGGGGGGAAAAGGTTGTTTTGGTCTATGATGCAGATGCAGATGGCCTGTGTTCAGCCACACTTTCTCTTTTTGTTCTTAAAAAAATGAAAAAGAAAGTGAAGTGTATAGAAACAGGATTCACTAAAATAGAAAAGTTAAAAACTGAGCTTAAGAGATTTAAAAAAATAATTACAGTCGATGTACCAACAGACTTGATTGAAAAACATTTGCTAAGCTTAAGAAAAAATATGTTGATAATTGATCATCACCCTGGAAAAGATTTAAATTCTAAAAAAGTGGTTTTAATAAATCCTAGGCTAGAAAATCCAAAAATCTATCAGCCGACAAGTTATGTTATTTATAAAATGTTCTCAGATTTAGTTAAAGAAAAAAAGTGGGTTGCGATTGTTGGAACAGTTGGAGATTTCGGGATTGAAGATTGTAAAGACTTGGTAAAGATTAAAAACAAAAAAAACATTTGGAAAAACAATTTTGGCAGGGCCGCTATTTTTTTAAACAACTCTATCTCAGTCTTAGGTTCGGAAAAAACTTTGGAAATTCTTGTTGGTCTTAAAAATTTGAAAGAATTATTAAAAAATCGAGAAATTATCACTGCCTCAAAAAAATTCAATTACGAATTTTTGAGATGTAAAAAGGAGTATAAGAAAAATCTTGAAATCTATGGTGAAATTTTAATATCAAAAATCAAACCAAAGTACAAGGGAATATGTTCAGCAATTATCACGAAATTATCGACAAAAAACCCAGAAAAGATAATTTTTATTTTTGAGGAAGTTGAGAAAGGTGTTAAAATTCACGGAAGGAGTGGTGATAAAAAAATTGATATTGGTGAATTATTTAGAAAGCTTGGGATCGGTGGTGGGCATGAAGCTGCTGGAGCAGGAATAATAGATAGAAAAAAAGAAAAAGAAGTCAAAACAAAAATTTTAGAAGAATTAAAAAACCTTTTAAATATTGAAAATGTATCCTAAGCCTTATTTTATATAAAAAATAGGTTTAATTTCTCTATTTATAGAATTCATCGGAAATTTCGGAAATGTTGTTAGAAAAGACATCTATACCATGCTTATCAAGATATTAAAAAGAGAGAATGAGATGCTTGAGATGTAGGTCAGAAAGAACGATAAAATTTATTGACGGATTTGGTGAGAAAAGAGTTTTTTGTAGAGATTGTTTAGGGAGTTTTCTTGAAAAGATAGGAAGAGAAGTTGAAATGCAGAAAAATTTACACGAGTTTAATCTAGACCTTTACCATAGACTTGGATTTCATAATTAGGTGAAAAAATGGAAGAGGTGGCGAGAATCCAAATATCATTTTTAATGGACAGGGGAATAAGAAAGATTAGAACAAATGTAGTTTCTGGAGGAAAGGTTTGGGGGTTCTTGAAAGTTGTCTGACATTTTCCTTCTTTTTTATTTTTAATAACAATTTAAATTTAGGTGGTTTGAGTGAAGATGTTTTTAGATATAGAAACCACAAACACCAAAGCCGATATAGGGCAAATTGTTGCTATAGGCATAATTAAAGAAAATAAAAAAGAGGTCAAATTTGTTGAAAGTTTAGAAGATGAAAAAGAAGCTTTAAAGTGGCTTAAAAAAGAGCTTGAAGATTGTGAATTAGTGATAACTTGGTATGGCTCTTGTTTTGATATACCATTCATAATTACAAGAGCTATAATCAATGGTGAAGACTTGAGTAGATTGTTAGAAATTCCTTCTTTAGATCTTTGGGAATTTTGCAGAAATAATCTTTCATTTAGCAAGAATAGTTTGCAAGAAATATCAAAATCTCTTAGGATCCCAAAAAATAGAGAAATTGAAGGGAGAGATGTGCTTAGACTTTATCTAAAAGCTGTTCATGGCGACAAGAAAGCAAAAGAAGAAATAGTTAGTCATTGTTTGGATGATCTTGAAGTTTTGAAAGAAATTTTTAAAAAATTTGAATCTTACTTAAACCTAACAACAAAAAAACCGTGGTCTTTGTCATAAGGATCTAACTTAACAAAATCCAATATTTCAAAATTTTCTTCTAGTTTTTTTCTTGCTTCTCTATAGATTTCATCTGGTTTCTTTAGAACATCTATGCTCCTAGACTTAACGGCAACCATACCATATCCTCTTGGCTCAAGAAACTTCAAACAATTCCTTATAAAAAGTTCTAGTTCATCAGGACTTGCAACATCACAATACACAACACTTACTTTTTCAAAAATAATGTTATGATAACTTTCGGGCTTTCTCGCATCTGCAAGAATTGGAACTATATTACCCCTTTTTTCAGCATGCGGGATTAATTCTCTTAACACTCTTTTTGAAATTTCCACACCATAAATTATACCATCCCTACCAATGATATCACTAAAATGACTAGCAGTAGTACCACTTGCTATCCCAAGATAAAGAATTTTTGTACTTTTTTTAATTGGAAATTCTTTTATTCCTTTTTTTATAGCAGCTGCGGGCTTACTTCTCCAGAAATCCCATATTCTATATTCTTTTCCACCAGCTCTTACTAATTCTTCTCCATATGTTTTTTCACCAAACAAAAGATTCAAAGTAGCAAGCTTATCATTAACCAAAAAAACTCCATCAAACTTTTCATGTTTTTTTATTTTCATACTAAACACTTATTTTAAATTCGAAAGAAAATATATTTTGTATGGTTGGATTTGAACATTTAATAAATTTATGGTTTGTGGTATTGCAAATCTATGGTATTGTGAGTATAATAGCTTTTATACCAGCTATGATAGATATTATAAAATCTAAAAAAGGTACAAAATACAAGTTAGTCTGGCTGGCAATTTGTTTGATTCTTGGTGTAATTGGGGTTTTTATCTATTTTTTGGTTGAAAAGAAACTAAGACTTAGATAAAACTTTTTTGATTTTTTCTTCCATTTCTTTCTTCAATTTATCCCCCTCATATTCTTTTGAGTAAAAATCAAGCTTTGCTGCAATTGAAAGTTTAGAAGCAACTATCCTTGCTATTTTACCCTTCAACTTTTCTGGTGCACTTGAAACTAAAGGGTGGCTAAAAATAATTCCAAATCTTGGTGACCTCCCCTTGCCGTGTAAGAATCTAAAAAGACTTTTTTCTGCTCCCATAAGTTGAATCGCACTTGAAGGCATTTTAGCCAATTTTTCAAGACCACCGGCCTTAGCCATAAGCTTAGCTGAAAGCATTGTACCTGCAAGCTCTGTGAAATTTGGAGCAATCTCTTTCAAAATTTTTTCTAATTGTTCTGACAAAACATCCTTAAGTTTATAAAGATTTAGTATTTCACTTGCAACTAATTGGATAGTTCTTATTTCATCTTCTCTTAAGTCAATTCCCATACTTTTTTTAGCAATTTCTCTTAGCTCAGAATTTTCTATTTTTTCTCTTAAACCATACTCTTCAACTATCTTAACATATTTTTTGTGATCTTGTACAATTCTATCCATTTCTGGAAAATGTAAACTATAAAATTCTCTCAGTCTTTCAATCAAAATGTTTGTTGTTTTGTCTATATCTTCAATCAACCTCACGATTTGAATAACAAAGCTATCTTTTTCTACTGTTTTTTTGATTTTTTCTTTTGTCAACTCTATGTTAATTTTAGTCAAAAGTTGGTTGAATTCTGCCTGATCTTTTACAAACTTGTGCTCTAAAGCTAAATTTCGTAGGTTTTCTTTTATAAATTGTTCTGCTCTATTCCCTTTCTGATAATTGACACCTGGTTTTTCAACTGAAAATAATATTTCTTTAAATCCTCTTTTCTTCAAATCTTCTTGAACTTTCTTCTCTTCTTCTATAATTTCTCTTTCAGAAAATCTTATCTTTTCTACTATTTTTTCAGGATTTTTGGGGAAAAACTCAAAACAAATTATCTTATTATCTTCACTAACACCAAAAACTCCCAGCAAGGTTGTAACTAAGTAAGCACGCATAGTTTTTATTTATCAATGAAGATTAATATACATAGATGGAAGAAAAATTGATCTTAACTGGATTTTTGCTTATTTTTTTCGGTTTTCTTTTAATTTTCTTAGGAGCAGTCTTAAGTTCAAAAAATTTAAAAACTGAGTGGGGATTTTTTGGTTTGATAGGACCAATACCATTTGGGGTATGGAGTGATAAAAGAGCTTTTATTTTAACTATAACTATTTTTGCAATTATGCTAACAATTTTTATTTTGTTAAAAAAATGGTAATTGAAGTAAAAATATTTAATTTTATAATAATTGATTAAAGCTTAAATTTACAATCATTTAATTGGTGATATTTTGAAAGAGGGAGAATTGATTTTAATTTTATCAAAAAATTCTTCTTACTTGGTAGAAGCTAGAAAGGGAAAGCTTTCAACAAAAGATGGGGTTTTTGATTTGAATAAAATTCTAAAGAAGAAAATTGGTGATAAAATAAAAACTCATCTCAAAAAAGAATTTAGAATAGTTAAACCAAACTTGATCGATTTTTTAGAAAAGAAAGCTAAAAGAGGACCACAAATAATAATGCCGAAAGATGCTGCCTTGATTTTGGCTTATACTGGAATCTCCCAAGGAAGTTCTATAGTTGATGTGGGAACTGGCTCTGGTTTTTTAGCAATTTTTCTGGCAAGTTATATAAAACCAGGTAAAGTTGTGAGTTATGAAAAAGACGAAAAAATGGTAAAAATAGCTAGAAAAAATGTAAAAATTTTTGGTCTTTCTAATTTCATCAAGATTAAAAATAAAGATGCTGGAAAGGGGATTTTTGAGAAAAATGTTGATCTTGTAACATTAGATATTAAAAATCCTGAAAGGATTATTAAACATATTTATAAAGCATTAAAAGTTGGTGGCTGGCTTGTCGTTTACTCGCCAACAATAGAAGAGGTCATTGCTGTGACAAAAAAAATAAGGGAGTTAAACTTTTCTTATATTAAGACTGTAGAAAATATAGTACGGGAATGGCGAACTGAGATGACGACAAGACCTAAGACGATAGGAATAATGCACACGGGTTTCATAACTTTTGCAAGGAAGATAGAATGAAAGAAATAAGAAAAATACAACAACCGCCTGAAACTGCTCCAGAGCCATCACCATCTATAACACCAGATATGATTAGAGATGTTCTTGAAACTTTAGAAAGCAAGGGAATGGTTCATTATACTGCTGGTGGTGCCTACATACCCACAGAAAGTGGTTGGAAACTCTTAATGGAGTTGAAACCAACAAAAGAAGAAATTTTTGGTTATGGCCACCCTGAAATCAAAGCCTCCAATAATTTTATGATAAGAATAACTAAAGATTTGGATGTCGACAACGCTACAATTGCTGTTAATTGTGATAAAGCTTGTGAAGATTTGAGTGAAGAATTTAAAGCTGCTATTAAAAGTGCTAAAAGAGTTGAAATAAAAATTGAAGTTGAAGGAGAAGAGGAATTTTTTATTGCCTATGGCTCACCTGCCCTTAAACTTAAAAGTAAAAAAGAAATTGTTATAAGGAAAGATTCTGTCATTGATAACAAAACTGTTGCAATTCTATCAGATAAATCTGCAAATGAAATTAAACATGCTTTAATTGAAAAATTGAGGAGTCCTCAAACCAAAGTTAAGATAAGTTTAGAAATAAAACAATGAACTAATTCTAATTGAGGGGTTGTAGTCTAGCTTGGTTTAGGACACGAAATCCTGTGGAAGCCTCGGGCGCTCGTAACCTGGGTTCAAATCCCAGCAACCCCACTAAAATTTTTTAAGAGTTTGTTGTTTATCTATCTTTTTCATATCTTCTCTTTTTCCTTCTAATTGACACTTAATAATCCTTGCAACATTTGGTCCAACGATAACTGAAAGTTTATCAATTGATATATTCCTCAAATCTAACAAAGACTTTATTCCTGAATTAAACAACTTTCTTGCCCTTATACGTCCAATTTGTTTCATTCTAACCAAAGGTATAAGTTCTTCTTTAATACCATATTCCATCCTAATTCTCAACTTTCTTATCTCTTTTAACAAATCTTTATATCCAAGTAATAAAGCAAGCTCTTGTAAAGAGTAAATTAGCCAGTCAGCAATTTCCCTTCTTCCATAAAATTCTCCCGGAGCAACTCTAAACTTGGTTAAAATTTCATCTTCTGTAGCTTCTTCTATCCAAGCTTCAAACATCAATGCAGTCTTCAAACTTCTCAAGAAATCATCAAACTCAATTTCAGATTCATCTGGAATTTTTTGTAAAAGCTCATCCTCTCTTTTCACCAAAACATCTTCAAACTCTGAAAACTCGCTTACCCTTACAGAAAGCAAAGGTCTCATTTCAACTGAGTTTGAAATCAAATGCAACAATCCAAAAGGATGGACTTTCTTTTTAATCATATTTTTTAAAGCTTCTATGAATTGATGAGCTGTTAAAGGATCTATATAGAGTTCGGAAACACGTTTGCCTATTTTTGTGGCTAAAAATTTTCCATTTTTAAAAACAACGAGTCCCCAACTTATAAGCTGTTCCAAAATATTATATATTTTCTCTTCTAAAATCAATGTATTCCCAAATTGATAAGCGTAAAAAGTTTTTGAGAAAAATTTGTTTAAAGATTCTTCTGAATTACAAAATTCGCTCGCAATCAAAGCTAATGTATGCATCCTCAAAATAGGCTCTAAGGCAAGCTTGGATTTAATGTCCTCTGGTTGACCCATAATAAAATGATCGACCATATCTTGAGCCTCTTCTTCTGTTTTTGCTATCAATACAGACTCGCCAAACTCATCATAAGCTGGTCTTCCTGCCCTGCCAGCAAACTGTTTATATTCTAGAACTGGAATGTAAACTGTTCCTATACCAGGATAATATCTTTTTAAATCCCTAATTATAACACGGAAAGCAGGTAAATTTACACCAAAGGCAAGAGTTGGTGTTGCAACTATTATTTTAATTAATCCATGTCTGAAATTTTCTTCTATTAATCTCTTTTGCTTTCCCAACAATCCAGCATGATGAAATGCCACTCCACTTTTAATGCAAGATGCAAGCCTTTTACATTGTTGTGTTGGTACTTCTAAAACGTTTAATATTTCTTTAGACAGCCCTAAAAGATTTTTCTCCTCTTCCTTTTTCAAATAAAACTTGGTTAGTTTACTTAATTTTTCTGCTAAGTTTTCTGTAGATCTTCTCGTCGCAACAAAAAACAAAGCTTGTTTTTTTAGTTTTAAAACATTTTCTGCTATAGCTGACTCTGGTTCCAAATTACTCAACTCGTATCCTTTTTTGTTGTAAAAGAAAATCTTTGAATCATAACAAACACCCTCGTAAAGTTTAACTGGCCTGAAATCGCTTTTTAAAAGTTGTGCATCCAACCATTCAGCAAGTTCTTTAGCATTGTTTATGGTTGCAGACAAAGCAAGAATTTGTGCTCCTGGCACGATTTCTCTCAATCGGGTCAACAAGATTTCAAGAGTCGGTCCTCTACTAGGATCATTTAAAAGATGAATTTCATCAACGACTATTAATCCAATTTCTTCAACCCATCCGGCTCCATGTCTTATTAGAGAATCTAGCTTCTCATTCGTACAAACAATCAAATCATAATCAGTAAGCCAAGGATCACTTGAATCAAAATCCCCAACAGAAATCGCTATTTTATATCCCAGTTTTTCGTATTTTTCTTTAAAATTTTGGTATTTTTCTCCAGCTAGCGCTACTAGAGGAACGGTGTAAATAACCTTCTTCTTCTTTTTTTCAAAAAAAGTTTTTAACATTGCTATCTCAGCACATAAAGTCTTACCACTAGCTGTGGGAGCTGATATAACCATATTTCTTCCTTTAAGAAGACCTGATTTAATAGCTAAGTTCTGCATCGGATTAAGTTCCTTAAAGTTATATAAAGACAAAACTTTATCAACTATTTCTATGTCTTTCATAAAATTACACTCATATTTTTTTAATGTAAATACTACTAGATTATCTTAAACAATCTTCTCTTGAATATTTTTTTCCGATTATTTATACAAGGTAGAAAATCCTTCAACATCCATAGATTTTTTAATTTTTATATAATTTTAAATAATTGATCTTATGAAAGAAAAAGAATTAATTTGCCTTGGAGTTGAGTCGAGCGCCCATACATTTGGAATTGGAATTGTAAATGAAAGGGGAGAAATTCTAGCAGATGAAAGAAGTGTTTATATACCAGCTTTAGGTAAAGGTATAGTGCCGAATGAGGCGAAATCTCATCATGAGAATGTTGCTGATGGAGTTCTTAAAAATGCTCTGGAAAGAGCTAGTTTGAAAATTGAAGATGTTGATATAATAGCTTACGTTGCTGGAGCTGGCTTACCACCTTGTCTATTAGTTGGTGCGAATTTTGCTAAAGATATTTCAAAAAAAATAGGTAAGCCTTTAATCCCTGTTTGTCACCAAATAGCACATTTAGAGATTGGTCTTCTTACAACTAAAGCCGAAGATCCTATCTTCGTTTATTTGTCTGGAGGAAATACTCAAATAATAGCTTTTGTTGAAGAAGTTTATAGAGTGTTTGGAGAAACTGAAGACATTCCAATAGGGAATTGTTTGGATATGGTTGCGAGAGAAATGGGTCTTCCTATGCCCGGCGGCCCTGAAATTGAAAAATTAGCTAAAAATGGAAAATATATAGAATTGCCTTATGTGGTTAAAGGAATGGATGTGAGTTATAGTGGAATTGCAACCGCGGCCATTAGTTTATTAAAAAAAGGTATTTCAAAAGAAAATATTGCTTATTCTCTACAAGAAACTTGTTTTGCTATGTTGACAGAAGTGACAGAAAGGGCTTTGGCCCACACAGGAAAAAATGAAGTTTTGTTAGTTGGTGGGGTAGCTGCAAATAAAAGACTGCAAGATATGGTGAATAAAATGTGTGAAGAAAGGGCAGTAAAGATGTTTGTAGTGCCTAATAAATACAGTGGGGATAATGGGGTTATGGTGGCTTGGACTGGTCTTCTGGCTTACAAAAATAATTGGAAATCAAATTTTAATGATATCATAAACCCAAAATGGAGAATAGATGAAATAAAATGGTTTAAGTAAAGGAGATTAAAATATTTTTTATATTAATTCGTTTTCGCTAACTACCACAAAATCTCCAACTGATTTTACTGCACTGAATGGAATTAAGTACCTTCCCTTGTCGTCTGTTTTTAGATTAAGATCGATTAAATATTTTGTTGGTTGCTCAACTATAATGTTTAGTAGCTCCCCACTTTCTGTTACAAAATCAATGTTGTTTACTACACCAAACTTCCTACCCGTCTCCTCACTTATTATCGTCTTACCTATAACATCGGCTGCCTTAATTTTTGTTTCTGTCATAAAATTAAAATATATTTTATTAAATTTAAACTTTTATTTTACTATTAAAAAATATGGTAAGGTGTTTTGTCGGGTACTTGCTTCCTGAAGATATAAAAGAAGAAATTGTAGAGTTGCAAAACAAGATTAAAAAATGGCCTATTGTATGTAAGATGGTTGAAAAAGAAAATTTACACTTAAATTTCTCTTTTCTTGGAGAAATTCAAGAGAGTCAAATCAAAGAAATTTATGAAAAGATTGATGTAGTTGGTAAAAAATTCAAAAAATTTGAAGTTAAAATTGGGGGAATGAAAGCAATACCAAGTGATAAATACATTAGAGTGATTGTACTCGATGTTTTTGATGAAACAAACAACTTAAAATCACTTTTTGATGAAATTAACAAAAATATAAAAGGTGATTCGAAACCAGCTCATATCACTTTATGTAGAGTCAAAAGTATAAAAAACAAGCATGAAGTGAGAAAATTTATATTTGAAGAAAATAAACCACATGGTAAATTTGTTATTAACGCGATTCAATTGATAAAAAGTGAACTAAAGAAAACTGGTCCTATCTATTCAATACTTCATCAAACCGAGCTTTCTTGAGGATTTTTTGAAATAAAATCTTTCAGTTCTTTTGTTTTTGGTTCAATTTTATATTGATCTGCAGGTATTTTTTCTCTCAAAGCCTTGAATATCTCTTTTTTCGTTAATTCCTCTACCTCTTTTCCTTCGGGAGCTTTTACTATGTAATCTACCTCTCCAACTTGAAGCATTTCTTTGATTATTAAGTCTCCTCCTCTATCACCATCAACGAATAATATTGTTATTTTTTCTTTTGTTAAATCAACTATTGTTTGGGGTATTTTTGCACCTTCTATTGCAACCACATTTTTAACCCCATTTTTAAGAAGATTTAAAACATCTGCTCTACCCTCTACTATTATTATTTCATCAGAACTCTCGATGTCAGGCCCTGCCGGTAAACCAAAATAATCCCTTATTTGAGCTATCTTCACCCCTTCTTTAACAATATCTGTTAGAGCTGATGTTGAAGGTATTTCCTCCGTCATCAACTTTCCAAGAATATCTTTTGCCCTATTCAACATGAATTCTCTCTTCATTACTCTTACATCCTTAACAGAAATTACCTTAACTGTTGCTGTACAAGGCCCTATTCTCTCTATGGTTTCTAGAGAAGCTGCTATAAGAGCAGTTTCGGAGCTATCTAGACTTGATGGTAATAAAAT